>NZ_JAGSXH010000002.1 GCF_018283645.1 Actinocrinis puniceicyclus
GCCGAGGCCCCCGAGCACCTCGCCCTCGCCGGGCGGCTGCGCCTGGCACACCGGCAGGCCTCGCTCGAGGAACTGGGCGCCCTGGCCGAGCCGCCGCTGACGAAGGACGCGGTGGCCGGACGTATCCGCAGACTGCTGGCTCTGGCCGACCGCCGCGCCGTGGAACTGGGCGTCCCGGGCACCGAGGCGAGCCTGACCCC
Organism: Actinocrinis puniceicyclus; assembly: GCF_018283645.1. Classification (GTDB taxonomy): domain Bacteria; phylum Actinomycetota; class Actinomycetes; order Streptomycetales; family Catenulisporaceae; genus Actinocrinis; species Actinocrinis puniceicyclus. The sequence continues at coordinate 201 of NZ_JAGSXH010000002.1, forward strand.
GGAGCTGTTCGTGGATGCGGGCGTCGGCGCGGACTGACCGCTCACGACTCTTATTAACGGGCCCACGACCGAATGTCCAACCTGCCGGCGGGCGCACGATCGCGTTCGAATTTGTTGTTTAGGATCTTGTTACCGATAGGTAATACCAACATCCGGGCCGGTTGGCTTAGTCATCCTTTGCCGCGATAAGTTGGGGTCGTATCTAAGACGGATATCACCGACACGCCGGGCACGGCAGCGTGCGGATCCGCGCAGCGGCGTGCATGAGCGAGGAGACCGGTTCGTGACGACCCGCGTTGGTATCAATGGCTTCGGCCGCATCGGGCGCAGTTTCTTCCGGGCCGTGGTGGCCTCGGGCGCCGACATCGAGATCGTCGGCATCAACGATCTGGCCAAGCCCGAGATCCTGGCCCACTTCCTCAAGTACGACACCATCCTCGGCCGCTTCCCGGGCACCGTCGAGGCCACGGACGACGCCCTGGTCGTCAATGGCAAGGCGACCAAGGTGGTCTCGGAGCGCGACCCCGCCGCGCTGCCCTGGAAGGAGCTCGGCGCCGACGTCGTCGTCGAGTCGACCGGCCTGTTCACCAAGGCCGAGGACGCCCGCAAGCACATCGACGCCGGCGCCCAGAAGGTCATCATCTCCGCCCCGGCCACCGGCGACGACTTCACCGTGGTCATGGGCATCAATGACGACAAGTACGACCCGGCCCGGCATCACGTCATCTCGAACGCCTCCTGCACCACCAACTGCCTGGCCCCGCTGGTCAAGGTGCTGCTGGACGAGTTCGGCATCGAGCACGGCCTGATGACCACCATCCACGCGATGACCACCGAGCAGCAGCTGCTCGACCAGATCGCGCTGACCCGCAAGGGCACCATCGATCTGCGCCGCGCCCGCGCCGCCGGCTCGTCGATCATCCCGACCTCCTCCGGCGCCGCCAAGGCGCTGCCGGTGGTCATCCCCGAGGTCAAGGGCAAGCTGAACGGCTTCGCCTTCCGCGTGCCGGTCCCGGTCGGCTCGGTCACCGACCTGACCGTGGAGCTGTCCAGGGAGACCACGAAGGAGGAGGTCAACGCCGCGTTCAAGAAGGCCTCCGAGGAGGGCTCGCTCAAGGGCTACCTGCGCTACACCGAGGACGAGATCGTCTCCTCCGACATCGTCACCGACCCCTCGTCCTGCATCTTCGACTCGAAGCTGACGCTGGTCCAGGGCACCCAGGTCAAGGTCGTCGGCTGGTACGACAACGAGTGGGGCTACTCGAACCGCATCGTCGACCTGGTCAACTACGTCGGCGCGCAGCTCTAGCCGAGCCTTCCCGGCCAGGGCCGTTGTACCCCTTCGCGGTGTGCGCCCCGGCCGGGCCACTTTCCGGACCCGCACGACAAAATGAGTCGTGCGGGTCCTGGCATGCGTCCCCACTCAGGAGTAGCGATGAAGACGATTGACGACCTGGAGGTCTCCGGCAAGCGGGTGCTCGTCCGCGCCGACCTCAACGTGCCGTTGGACGGCACGCGAATCACCGACGACGGCCGGATCCGCGCGTCGGTGCCCACGCTCAAGGCCCTGCTCGAGCGAGGCGCGAAGGTCATCGTGACCGCGCACCTGGGCCGGCCCAAGGGCGACCCCGAAGGTGACAGGAAGTACTCGCTCGCCCCGGTCGCGGTGCGGCTCGGCGAACTGCTCGGCAAGCCGGTCGCCTTCGCCGCCGACACCGTCGGCGAGTCGGCCGCCGCCACCGTCGCCGCGCTGAAGGACGGCGAGATCGCGCTGCTGGAGAACGTGCGGTTCAACCCGGCCGAGACCAGCAAGGACTCCGTCGCGCGCGGCAGGTTCGCCGACCAGCTCGCGCAGCTGGCCGACCTGTTCGTCTCCGACGGCTTCGGCGCGGTGCACCGCCGGCACGCCTCGGTCTACGACGTCGCCGAGGACCTGCCCAACGCGGCCGGCTACCTGATCACCAAGGAGCTGGACGTCCTCAAGCGGCTGACCGAGGACGTCGAGCGGCCGTACGCGGTGGTGCTCGGCGGCTCGAAGGTCTCCGACAAGCTCGGGGTCATCGACAACCTGCTGGACAAGGCCGACCGGATCCTGATCGGCGGCGGCATGGTCTTCACCTTCCTCAAGGCCCAGGGCCACGAGGTCGGCAAGTCCCTGCTGGAAGAGGACCAGCTGGAGACCGTGGCCGGCTACCTGGAGCGGGCCAAGGACAGCGGCGTGGAGATCGTGCTGCCGGTGGACATCGTCGCCGCGAGCGCGTTCGCCGCCGACGCCGAGCACGAGGTCGTCGCCGCGGACGCCATCCCGGCCGACCGGATGGGCCTGGACATCGGCCCGGAGTCCGGCAAGTTGTTCGCCGCGAAGCTCGCCGGCACCAAGACCGTGTTCTGGAACGGCCCGATGGGTGTGTTCGAGATGGAGCCGTACGCCGGCGGCACCCGCGCGCTCGCGCAGGCCCTGATCGACTCGGGCGCCTTCACCGTGGTCGGCGGCGGCGACTCGGCCGCGGCGGTGCGCACCCTCGGCTTCGACGAGGCGGCCTTCGGCCACATCTCGACCGGCGGCGGCGCGTCGCTGGAATACCTTGAGGGCAAAGCGCTGCCCGGCATCACCGTCCTGGAAGGCTGACCCGTGGCAGACTCGCGCACCGCGCTGATGGCCGGCAACTGGAAGATGAACCTCAATCACTTCGAGGCCATCGCGCACGTCCAGAAGCTCGCCTTCTCGCTCACCGACAAGGACTACGCCGCGGTCGAGGTCGCGGTGCTCACCCCGTTCACCGATCTGCGCTCCGTGCAGACCCTGGTCGACGGCGACAAGCTGAAGATCAAGTACGGCGCGCAGGACGTCTCCCGGCACGCCGCCGGGGCGTACACCGGTGAGGTCTCGGCCGCGATGCTCGCCAAGCTCGGCTGCTCCTACGTCGTCGTCGGCCATTCCGAGCGGCGCCAGCACCACGCGGAGAGCGACGAGCTGGTCGCGGCCAAGGCGAAGGCCGCGCTCGGCAGCGGCGTCAGCCCGATCGTGTGCGTCGGCGAGGGCCTGGACGTGCGCAAGGCCGGCGGGCACGTCGCCTACACGCTCGCGCAGCTCGACGGTTCGCTCGCGGGCCTGACCGCGGCGCAGGTCGAGCAGAGCGTGATCGCCTACGAGCCGGTGTGGGCGATCGGCACCGGCGAGGTGGCCACCCCGGCCGACGCGCAGGAGGTCATCGGCGCGATCCGGGTCCGGCTCGCGGAAAGTTTCGGCGAGCAGACCGCCGCCAAGGTCCGCATCCTCTACGGCGGCTCGGTGAAGGGCTCGAACGCCGCGGGGATCATGGCCGAGGCGGACATCGACGGCGCCCTGATCGGCGGGGCCTCGCTGGACGCCGAGGACTTCGTGCGGATCGTGCGCTACCGGGACCAGGCCGTCAACTCCTGAACCGCGCGGTCCGCGCCGACGGGAGCGCAGCGTTCACCACTGGTCTGCGGGGACGGGGGACGGGTAAGCTCAGGCCCGGCCCCCGCGCCCCCGCAACATAGCCTGCTCAGCTGATGTAGTAGAGAGAAGAACCGCACGTGGTCGTCGCACTGGAGATCGTTCTCGCCGTCACCAGCCTGCTGCTGATCGTCTTCGTCCTGCTGCACAAGGGCAAGGGCGGCGGCCTGTCCGACATGTTCGGCGGCGGCTTCACCTCGCAGCACGGCGGTTCGTCGGTGGTGGAGAAGAACCTCGACCGGATCACCATCGTCCTGGCGGTGCTCTGGCTCGCCGCGATCGTCGGTCTGGGGATCATCTACAAGCCGTGATCGTCGCCGCGCCGCGGCGGGCCGCCACGCGGCCGCCGGCCGCGCCGCGCACCGACTGACGCGCCGTCATCCGCTCAGCCTGGGGGCTTGCGTTCTCCAGATTGGGTGACGGCGCGTAATATTGTCGGAGATATGCAGGTCCCGTTCGGCTGGAACCGGGACGACCCCCGTACACGTCTCCGCTTTCACTCGTACACTGGTGCATCGCGCACCGTACGGGGGCGAGGATCGATCCTGTCAGGGAGACGAACAGTGGCTAGTGGCAACGCGATTCGCGGAAGTCGGGTCGGCGCCGGACCGATGGGGGAAGCCGAACGCGGGGAGACGGCCCCACGGATCTGGATAAGCTTCTACTGCTGCAACGGCCATGAGACCAAGCCCAGCTTCGCGTCCGAGGCACAGATCCCGGACACCTGGGATTGCCCCCGCTGCGGCTTCCCCGCCGGTCCGGACCCGGAGAACCCGCCCGCACCGCCGCGCACCGAGCCGTACAAGACGCACCTGGCGTACGTGCGCGAGCGCCGCTCTGACGAGGACGGCGAGGCGATCCTGGCCGAGGCGCTGGCGAAGCTGCGCGGCGAGGCCTGAGCCCGGGACGCACCCGGCCTTCGCCGGCGCCGCCGGTGAGATCCCGCCGTCGGTAAGATCCAGTCGTGAACGACGTCCTGAGCAACTTCCAGATGTTCCTGGACCGCGAGGCATCCAAATCATCGCCGCTGTACGCCGCGCTGACCGCGCTGGTGTCCCGGCAGTTGCAGGAGAGCGGCCCGATCGGGCAGGTCCTGGCCGCTGCCGCGCAGCGGCAGCGCATCCCCAACCTGCTGTTCGCGGCCGTGCAACGGGCCCTGTTCGACGAGCCGCAGGACGATCTGGCGGCCTACTACCCGTCTCTGGGCGGTTCACGCGCCCCGGACGACGAACTTGCCGCGGTGTTCACCCGGTTCGTGCTGGAACACCGCGAGCCGATCGAGCAGGCGCTGGCCACCCGGGAGACACAGACCAACGAGGCGCTGCGCGCGGCGCAGCTGTTTCCGGCCTTCGGCTGGGCACAGGCGTGCACACGCCGTCCGCTGGGCCTGATCGAGGTCGGCACCAGCGCGGGACTGCTGCTGCACGTCGACCGGTACGCGTATGCGTACACCTTCGAGGACGGACGTGAGTTCGCCGCGGGGGAGGCCAGCGCGGAGGGGGTTCCGGTGCTGCGCTGCGCGGTCGACGGGCCACCCGAGCAGGCCGCGAAGGCCCTCGGACCGTTCGTGGGCAAGGAACTGCGCGTCGCCTCGCGGGTCGGCCTCGACCTCAATCCGCTGGATCCGGCCGACCCACAGGCGCGCGCGTGGCTGGAAGCGCTCGTATGGCCGGAGCACGCCGAACGGCGGGCGCGCCTGCGCGCGGCGCTGGACCACGCGGCGCGCCGGCCGGTGCGGCTGCGCAAAGGCGACGCGTTGCGCATTCTGCCGGATGCGGTCGAGGGCGTCGCGGCCAACGCGATTCCGTGCGTCTTCGTCTCCAATTCGCTGGCGCATTGGACGCCCGAGGGGCGCACCGCCCTGGTCGCGCTGGTCCGGCGCCTCGGCGCGCGCCGCGACCTGGTCTGCATCGTCAAGGAGGGATATGCGAGCGGTCTCGGCCTGTTCACGGATCGGCCCGACGACCCGCCCGCGGGTGATCGCCGGCCATACGAAGTGCTCGGGGCCGCGGTGTTCCTCGGCGGCCGGGAGCAACTCTTCCGCCTCGGCTCCGCGGGTTTGCACGGGGTGAATCTGCACTGGGCGCCGGCGCCGGTCGGTTGAGCCCTCCCGCGCGGGAGCACCCTCCGGCCGGCCCGGAGGACGGGCCCGCGCGCGCTCTAAAGCGTCGCGCGCCCGAACTGACCGGGGGCGCGACGCATATCCTCCTGCCGGCCTGCCTTGAGATGGTCCCAGGACTTCACCGGCCGCCGGCCGTCACGGCGAGGCGGGCCGGTTCAGCCCCGGCGGCAGGTCAGCGGCGCAGGCACGGTCCAGGAGCCACAGCGTCCTGACATGGCCCAGGGCCCCGGCCGCGGGCACCTGCACCCGGCCGCCGCCGGAAAGCGCCATGTGCGCTGCCGCAGCCTTCTCGCCCCCGGCCGCCACGACCCACACCTCGCGGGCGCTCTGGATCGTGCGGAAGGTGAACGAGAGCCGGTTCGGCGGCGGCTTGGGGGAGTTGTGCACCGCGATGACCGACGGCTCTTCCTCGTAGACGCCCGGATGCTCGGGGAACAGCGACGCGACATGGCCGTCGGGCCCCATGCCGAACAGCTCCACGTCGAAGTCCGGCACGTCGCTGTCCGGCCCGGCGAAACGCGCCAGATCCGCCGCGTACCGCTGCGCCGCCGCCTCCAGGTCGTCGCCGTCGGGACCGTCGGACGCGGGCATCGCGTGCACGAACGCGGCGTCGAGTTCCAGCTTGTCGAGCAAAGCCCTGCGCGCCTGGGTGACGTTGCGTTCCGGGTCGCCCTCGGGCAGGAAGCGCTCGTCGCTCCACCACAGGTGGACCCGTTTCCAGTCGACGGCCACCCGCGCGGGCAGTTCCGCGACCGCGGCCAGCGAGCCGATGCCGACCGAGCCGCCGGTCAGCGCGAGGTGCGCGTGGTCCTTCGCGGCCAGCACGTCCACCAGTTTCGTCACCAGCCGCGCCGCCACGGCCTGAGCCAGGAGCGGCGCGTCGCGGTGGACGATGAGCTCGCGGGTCGCCCCGGCACGCCCGCCCACGGCAGTCAAGACGCCCCCTTGCCCGTACCGTCCACGGATGCGCCCCGCTTGCCCTTCGCAACCGCCGCGGCCGGGCTCGGTTCGCCCGGCGCAGCGGCCTCCCGGGTCTTCTGCACCGTCGGGCCGCCGACCTTCAGCGGCTCGGTGAACGGCACGTCGATGTCCTTGAGCAGCTTGGCGTACACGTCGTCCGGGTCGAGGCGGCGAAGTTCCTCGGCGATCAGCTCGGCGGTCTCCCGCCGCTTGAGCGCGACCGGGCGGTCCGGCTGGCCCGGCACCGAGAGCGTGGCCAGTTCGCCGTCGGGTCGGGTCAGCGCGATCGGCCCGTCCGGCGTCATCAGCTCGACGCCGGTGATTCCGGGACCTTCGTCCGCGGTCCGGCTCACCGGCACGCCCAGCCGCTGGCGCAGCCAGATCGCCAGCACCCGGGCCGAGGGGTTGCCCTCCTCGCCGGAGACGGCGGCGCCGGTGATCTTGCGCGGGAACTGGTCGAGCGCGGCCGCGAGCATGGAGCGCCACGGGGTCAGCCGGGTCCAGGACAGGTCCGTGTCGCCGGGACTGTACCCGGCGGCGCGCACACGCAGTTTGTCCATCGGCTTGTGGTACTCGGCCGCGTCGGTGATGCGCCGCTGCGCGAACCGGCCCAGCGGGTCGTCCTTGGGCGTTTCCGGGCCCTCGTCGGGCCACCAGGTCACCACCGGCACGTCCGGCAGCAGCAGCGGCATCACGACCGCGTCGGCATGAGCGGACAGCTCGCCGTAGAGCCGCAGCACGATGACCTCGCCCGGGCCCGTGTCATCCCCGACGCGGACCTCGGCGTCGAGCCGGGTGCGGGCCACCTCGGGGCGGGCCACCGCGACGATGATGCGCGCCGGGTGCTCGCGCGCCGCCTGGCTGGCGGCCTTCATCGCGTCGTAGTGGTGCCGCTCCTCCGTGGAGACGATGAGGGTGAGCACCGCGCCGGTGGTGGGCGAACCGGCCCGGCGGCGCGCCTGCACCAGGGTCGCGCCGATCTTGCTGGCGCTGGTGTCGGTCAGGTCGATGATCATGGCCTTCTCCAGCAGCGTCCGTCGCGGTCCAGCATCTCGTCCGCCTCCGCCGGGCCCCAGGTGCCGGCCTCGTACTGCGCGGGTTTGCCGTGCGAGGCCCAGTACTCCTCGATCGGGTCGAGGATCTGCCAGCCCAGCTCGACCTCCTCCAGCCGCGGGAACAGCGGCGGGTCGCCGAGCAGCACGTCCAGGATGAGCCGCTCGTACGCCTCGGGGGAGGACTCGGTGAACGCCTCGCCGTACTGGAAGTCCATCGACACGTCGCGCACCTCCATCGAGGTGCCAGGGACCTTCGAGCCGAAGCGCACCGTCACGCCCTCGTCCGGCTGCACCCGGATGACCAGCGCGTTCTGACCCAGTTCCTCGGTCATGGTGGCGGTGAACGGCAGGTGCGGGGCGCGCTGGAAGACCACCGCGATCTCGGTGACGCGCCGTCCGAGCCGCTTGCCGGTGCGCAGGTAGAACGGCACCCCGGCCCAGCGGCGGGTGTCGATCTCCAGCTTGATCGCCGCGTAGGTGTCGGTGATGGAGTCCTTGGCGATGCCGTCCTCGTCGAGGAACCCGATCACCTTCTCGCCGCCCTGCCAGCCCTTGGCGTACTGGCCGCGCACCGTGTGCGCGCCCAGGTCCTCGGGCAACTGCACCGCGGAGAGCACCTTGACCTTCTCGGTGAAGATGGCGTCCGCGTCGAAGGAGGTGGGCTCCTCCATCGCGGTCAGCGCCATCAACTGGAGAAGGTGGTTCTGGATCACGTCGCGGGCCGCGCCGATGCCGTCGTAGTAGCCCGCGCGCCCCCCGATGCCGATGTCCTCGGCCATGGTGATCTGCACGTGGTCGACGTAGTTGCGGTTCCAGATCGGCTCGTACATCTCGTTGGCGAAGCGCAGCGCCAGGATGTTCTGCACCGTCTCCTTGCCGAGGTAGTGGTCGATGCGGAAGACCGAACGGGGCGCGAAGACGTCGTTGACGACCTTGTTGAGCTCCTTGGCGCTGGCCAGGTCGTGCCCGAACGGCTTCTCGATGATCACCCGGCGCCAGGTGTTCTCCCCGCCCTCGGCCAGGCCGGACTCCTTGAGCTGGCGCACCACGCCGGGGAAGAACTTCGGCGGGACCGACAGGTAGAAGGCGTGGTTGCCGTTGGTGCCGCGCAACCGGTCCAGCTCGTCGATGGTCTCCCTGAGCTTCTCGAACGCGGCCTGGTCGCCGAACTCGCCGGGCACGAAACGGAAGCCCTCGGCCAGCTGCTTCCACACCTCGTCGCGGAAGGGCGTGCGCGCGTGCTCCTTGACCGCGTCGTAGACCACCTGCGCGAAGTCCTGGTTCTCCCAGTCCCGGCGGGCGAATCCGACCAGGGCGAAGCCCGGGGGCAGCAGCCCCCGGTTGGCCAGATCGTAGATCGCGGGCATCAGCTTCTTGCGGGACAGGTCGCCGGTCACCCCGAAGATCACCAGGCCACAGGGCCCTGCGATGCGCGGCAGGCGCCGGTCCTGGGCGTCCCGCAGCGGATTGGACCAGTCGGTGCCGGCGTGCTCCTGCGCGCTCATCAGCCGGCGGGCGACCGAGTCGCCGAAGCCGCCGCGGGCCGCGTCCGCGGCGGCGCCCACGGTCGCGCTGCTGGGGGGCTGCGCGCTCACGCGGCCTTCTCCCCCTTCTCGATGGCGGCTGCCGCTTCCTTCTCCAGTTCGGTGCGCACGGCGTCGAGCAGTTCGCTCCAGGAGACCTCGAACTTCTCCACGCCCTCGTCCTCCAGCACCTGCACGACGTCGTCGTACGAGATGCCGAGCGCTTCGAGGTCGCCGATCACCTTGCGCGCCGACTCGTAGGTGCCGTGCACGGCGTCGCCGTTCGGCGCGCCGTGGTCGGCCTCGGCGTCGAGCGTGGCCTCAGGCATGGTGTTGACGGTGCCGGAGACGACCAGGTCGTCGACGTACATCGTGTCCTTGTACGCGGGGTCCTTCACGCCGGTCGAGGCCCACAGGGGGCGCTGCGGCTTGGCACCCTTGGCGGCCAGCGCCTTCCAGCGCTCGGAACCGCTGTACCCTTGGCCGGCGGAGCCGAACACCTCCTCGTACGCCTCGTAGGCGAGGCGGGCGTTGGCGACGGCGGCCTTGCCGAGCAGCGCGGTGGCCTGCGAGGATCCCAGCTTCTTGAGGCGCTTGTCCACCTCGGTGTCCACGCGCGATACGAAGAACGAGGCGACCGAGGCGATCTTGGACAGGTCGTGCCCGTTGGCGTAGGCCTGCTCCATACCGTCGAGGAACGCTTCCATGACGGCCTTGTACCGCTCCAGCGAGAAGATCAGCGTCACGTTGACGCTGATTCCGTGCGCCAGTGTCGCGGTGATCGCGGGCAGGCCCTCCAGGGTCGCCGGGATCTTGATGAACACGTTGTCCCGGTCCACCAGCCACCAAAGCTGCTTGGCCTCGGCGACGGTGGGCGCGCTCTTGTGCGCCAGCCGCGGGTCCACCTCGATCGACACCCGGCCGTCCTGGCCTTCGGAGGCGTCGAAGGCGGGGCGCAGGATGTCGGCGGCGTCGCGCACGTCGCGGGTCGTGATCATGCGCACGGCCTCCTCGACGGTGACCTCACGCACGGCCAGCTCGCGGACCTGCGCGTTGTACACCGCGGAGCCGCTGATCGCCTTCTGGAAGATCGTCGGGTTGGTGGTGACGCCCACCACGTGCTTGTCGCGCAGCAGCGCGGCCAGGTTGCCGGACTCGATGCGCTCCCGGCTCAGATCGTCCAGCCAGATCGCGACGCCCGCGCCGGACAGCTTCTCAAGACGTTCACTCATGTCTTCTCATCTCCCCTAAGACTCAATCGGCAACTGCGGCGAGCGATTCCCGGGCGGCCGCCTCCACGGCCTCGGCGGTGAAGCCGAATTCGCGCAGCAGCGTTGCGAAGTCCGCCGAGGCGCCGTAGTGCTCCAGCGAGATGACGCGGCCGGCGTCCCCGACGTACCGATACCACGGCTGAGCGACGCCGACTTCCACCGCGACACGCGCCTTGACCGACTTCGGCAGCACCGAATCCTGGTATCCCACATCCTGCGCTTCGAACCATTCGACGCACGGCATCGACACGACGCGGGTCGGTACGCCGGACTCCTCAAGCCGCTCCCGCGCGGCCACGGCCAGCTGCACTTCGGAACCGGTGGCGATGAGGATCGCCCGCGGAGTGCCGCCGGACGCCTCGGCCAGCACGTACCCGCCGCGCTTGACGCCTTCGTGGACGGAGAGCGCCGAGCCGAGGACCTCACGGTCGAACACCGGCACGTTCTGCCGCGTCAGCGCCAGGCCGACCGGGCCGTCCTGCTCCAGGGTCGCCTTCCACGCGGCCGCGGTCTCGTTGGCGTCCGCCGGGCGCACGAAGCTGAAGCCGGGGATCGCGCGCAGCGCTGCGTAATGCTCGATCGGCTGGTGCGTCGGACCGTCCTCGCCGAGGCCGATCGAGTCGTGGGTCCACACGTAGGTGACCGGCAGGTGCATGAGCGAGGCCAGCCGCACGGCCGGGCGCATGTAGTCGGAGAACACCAGGAAGGTGCCGCCGAACACGCGAGTGTTGCCGTGCAGGGCGATGCCGTTGAGGATCGAGCCCATCGCATGCTCGCGGATGCCGAAGTGCAGGATCCGCCCGTACGGCGAGGAGCCGCCGAACTCGTTGTCCTGCTCGTAGTACGGCAGGAACGACAGGCCGCCCTTGACGGTGGTGTTGTTGGACTCGGCCAGGTCCGCGGAACCGCCCCAGAACTCCGGCAGCTGCTCGGCGATCGCCTGGATGACGGCCTCGGACGCCTTGCGGGTGGCCAGGTCCTTGCCGGGCGGGAACTGCGGCAGCTTCGCGTCCCAGCCGGCCGGAAGCTCGCGCCGGGCGATGCGGTCGAACTCGGCGGCGCGCTGCGCGTTGGCCGCGCGCCAGGCTTCGTAGCGGGCGCTCCACGCCTCGTGTGCAGCCTTGCCGCGCTCGGCGACCTCGCGGGCGTGCGCGAGGACCTCGTCGGAGACTTCGAAGTGCTGCTGCGGGTCGAAGCCGAGGATCTGCTTGGTGGCGGCCACTTCGGGCTCGCCGAGCGCGGACCCGTGCGCCTTTCCGGTGTTCTGCAGCTTCGGCGCCGGCCAGGCGATGATCGTGCGCAGCCGGATGATCGAGGGGCGCTGCGTCTCGTTCTCGGCCGCCACGATCGCCCGGTGCAGCGCCTCGACGTCCTCGACGTATCCGTCCGGCGTGGTGAACTCGACGGATTGCGTGTGCCAGCCGTACGCCTCGTAGCGCTTGAGGACGTCTTCGGTGAAGGCGACCTTGGTGTCGCCCTCGATGGAGATGTGGTTGTCGTCGTAGATGACGACCAGGTTGCCGAGCTTCTGCGTGCCCGCGATGGACGAAGCCTCGCCGGTGACGCCTTCCTCCAGGTCGCCGTCGGAGGCGAACGCGTAGATCCGGTGGTCGAAGGGCGAGGCGCCGGGTGCGGCGTCGGGGTCGAACAGGCCCCGCTCGTAGCGGGCGGCCATCGCCATGCCGATCGCGTTGGCCAGGCCCTGGCCGAGCGGTCCGGTGGTGGTCTCCACACCGGCCGTGTGCCCGTGCTCGGGGTGGCCCGGCGTGCGGGATCCCCAGGTGCGGAAGGATTTCAGGTCGTCGAGGGTGAGCCCGTAGCCGGACAGGTACAGCTGGATGTACAGCGTCAGGCTGGAGTGGCCGGGGGAGAGCACGAAGCGGTCGCGCCCCACCCACGCCGGGTCGGACGGGTCGTGCCGCAGGTGCTTCTGGAAAAGCAGCGTGGCCGCCGGGGCCAGCGACATCGCGGTGCCGGGGTGGCCGTTGCCGACCTTCTGCACGGCGTCCATCGCAAGAACCCGGACCGTGTCCACGGTTCGCCGGTCCACCGCGGTCCACTCGAAGGGTGTGGGCGTGCTCACAGTAACGCGCGCGTCCTTTCCTGGTGGTGAAAGCGTCAGCGCGTCGGGGCGGACGGCGACGCTGCCAACCAGGGCTGTGCGTGGAGTGCGGATACAGCCTGGCCCCGCGCGGCGATGCATTGATTCTGTTATCTCACGGGTCACCCTACCCCTACGCGGCCTGCTGACTCGCTGCTGCGGCGCCCAACGCGGCCGTGTGGCGGCGCGCCCGGCGTTTCCGCACGCTTGGAGACGCCCCCGGCGCACGGCGACGTGTGTCGGGGGTCTAGAGTTTTGTCGAATCAGTTGCACTCGGTAAGTAGTAATTGAGGCCAGCCTGTGACAGCCGTCGAGTCCCACCCGGTGTTGACCGCGGCGCCCGTAGCCGCACCCCCGGCGGTTACCGACGCTGTCGCCGACCGCGGGCCCGTCGCAACCGGAGGCGCCGCGACCGACGCTTCCTCAGCCGGCGATCACGACGTCGCGGCCGCGAGCCGCGGTACCTGGCGCGACACGCTCGGCGCCTACGTCGCGCTGACCAAGCCTCGGATCATCGAGCTGCTGATCGTCACCACGATTCCGGTGATGTTCCTGGCAGCGCACGGGGTGCCGTCCCTGTGGCTGGTGCTCGCGGTCACGGTCGGCGGTTACCTGTCGGCCGGCAGTGCCAATGCGCTGAACTGCTGGGTGGACCGGGACATCGACGCCGAGATGCGACGTACCCGCCGCCGACCGCTGCCGCGCCACCGGGTCACGGCCGGGCAGACGGTGGTCTTCGGCCTGGCGCTCGGGGTGTTGTCCACCCTGTGGTTCGGGTTCCTGGTCAACTGGCTTTCCAGCGCGCTCGCGCTCGCCGCGAACGTGTTCTACGTGGTCGTCTACTCGATGATCCTCAAGCGGCGTACCTCGCAGAACATCGTGTGGGGCGGTGCGGCCGGCTGTTTCCCGACGCTGATCGGCTGGACCGCCGTCACCAACCACCTGGCCTGGCCGCCGGTGGTGCTGTTCCTCGTGGTGTTCCTGTGGACGCCGCCGCATTTCTGGGCGCTGGCGCTGCGCTACCGCGAGGATTACGCCGCCGCGAAGGTGCCGATGCTGCCGGTGGTCGCCACGGAGCGCCACGTGGCCTGGCAGATGCTGCTCTACACCTGGGCCACCGTGGTCTGCTCGCTCGTGCTGTGGCCGGTCGCGCACACCGGTGCGATTTACGCTGCGGGCGCCGCCGCGCTCGGCGCGGTCTTCCTGGTGGAGGCGCACCGGCTGCACTGGGCGGCGCGCAGGGGTGTCGTCGGAGCCGCTTTGCGCCCGATGCGCATGTTCCACTTCTCCAACAGCTACCTCGCGCTATTGTTCGTCTGCGCCGCGATCGACCCACTGGTCCACCACTAGCCGCTGCACCGTTGAGCAGCGCTCGCGGCGGCTAAGGCGCCGGCCGCCGCCGGCGAGGAACGCGACGGAAGACGAGCACGGCCGTGGATCTGCTGAGCAACACCGTCCAGCCGTACGCCTGGGGTTCGCCCACCGCGATCCCGCGCCTGCTCGGCATCGAGGATCCCGACGGAACGCCGCAGGCGGAGCTGTGGATGGGCGCGCACCCGAGCGGCCCGTCCCGGCTGGCCCGCGACGGCCGGCAGGTCGGTCTCGACCGCGTGGTGGCCGCCGCCCCCCAGGCGGAGTTGGGCGAGGCGACGGCGCGCCGCTTCGGCGGGCGGCTGCCGTTCCTGCTCAAGGTCCTGGCGGCGCGCAAGGCCCTGTCGATCCAGCTTCATCCGGACCGGGCGCAGGCCGAGGCCGGTTTCGCGGCCGAGCGGGCGCGGGGCGTGCCGCGCGGCGCACGCGAGCGGGTGTACGTGGACGACTGGCCCAAGCCCGAGGTGCTGTGCGCGCTGACCCCGTTCGAGGTGCTGGCCGGGCTGCGGCCCGCGCCGCAGGCCGCCGACGTGCTCTCCCGTCTCGGCGTCGGCGCCTTGGAAGCGGCCTGCGGCGAGCTGCGCGAGCAGCCGAAGCCGGCGACCGTGGCCCGTGTGCTCGCGGCGCTGCTCGCCTGGCCGGAAACGCGGCGTGCGGGACTGGTCGGTGACGTGGTCTCGGCGGCCGCGGCCGCGGCGCGGCAGCCGTCCGCGTTCCAGGCCGCCTATGGCGCGGTCGGGCGGATGGCGCAGGACCATCCCGGCGACATCGGCCTGGTGTGCTCGCTGCTGATGAATCACGCCGTCGTGCAGCCGGGCCAGGCGCTGTTCATGGGCGCCGGCGGCCTGCACGCGTACATCCGCGGCACGGGTATCGAGCTGATGGCCAACTCGGACAACGTCATCCGCGCGGGCCTCACTCCCAAGCACATAGACATCCCGGAGCTGATGCGGGTGCTCGATCCCGAGGTCCGGGTCCCGATTCTGACCGCGCGTCAGCTCGCCGCCGGAGTCGAGGTCTTCGACACCCCGGTTCCCGAATTCCGCCTGCACCGCCTGACCGTCGCCTCCGGCGAGGCGTCCGCCTCGCCGCTCGCGGTTCCCGGAACCGGGCTGCCGCGCATCCTGCTGTGTGTCGACGGCGCGGCGACGGCGATGAGCGGAGGGCGGAAGCTGGAGCTGGGACGCGGCCGGTCGTGTTTCGTGCCTGCCGCCGATCCGCCGGTCACGCTCACCGGGGACGCTCTCGTGTTCCTCGCGTCGCCGGGCGAATAAGGGCTGGACGTCGGACCGCTGTTTGTCGCAGGCCGCCGGTAGGCTCGCGCCATGAGAGCCACCGCAACGTTCGAGGTCGTCAGCTTCAACCCGACCGCCGTCGTGCCCGAGCCGGCCGTGAAGACCGGTGTGGAGGTCGGGATCGCCACGATGGAGAAGCGCTTCCGCGGGGAGGTCGAGGGCCGGTCGGCCACGCTCTTCACCGCCGCGTACGACCAGAAGGCGGGCGTCGGCACGTACGTCGCCATGGAGTCGTTCGAAGGCTCTGTCGGCGGGCACGCGGGGACGTTCAACTTCGCGCACTCGGCGACGACGCTCGGCTCGGACCGCGACGGCGAGTATTTCGTGATCGTCCCGTCCAGCGGTACCGGTGAGCTGACCGGGATCAGCGGTACCGGCGGGCTGTCCGTCGACACCGACGGGACGCACCGGTTCTGGCTGGAGTACCAGTTGGCCTGAGCCTCAGTTTCAAGGATCAGAGCGTTTCACCTACCAGGCGGAACGCGCGTGTCCTTTCAACTCGGGCTAAACCGCGGCCGGCGCGGCTTGCGGCCGCACGCGCATCGAGGTCAGGACCCGCCAGGCCGCGATCCAGGTGAGGCAGGCGCCTGTCATGTGCAGCAGCACGAGCCACGAGGGCAGGGCGGTGAAGTACTGCGTGTAGCCGATCGCGCCCTGTGCGACCAGCACGAGGAACAAGTCACGGGTCGCGCGCACGCTCGCCGCCGGCGCGTCGATCGCCTTCAGCGCGAACCAGAGGGCGACGGTCAATCCGACCACGATGAACACCAGGTCGGCGTGCGCCTGCGTGATCTCGACCGGCTTGAGCGGCAGCCGGCGCGCGGCGTCGAGCGCGCCGGCGTGCGGACCGGCACCGGTGACCAGGGTGCCGACCACGACGACGGCGCCGGCCGCGGTCACCAGCGTGCGCGCGAGCCAGATCAGCTCCCGGCGCAGCAGCGGCCGCGCGGGCCCGTCGCCCTCCCGGCTGCGCACCCACAGCAGCCAGGCGATCGCGATCATCCCCATCGAGAACGCGAAGTGGAACGCGACCCAGCCCGGGGCCAACTGGGTGCGCACCGAGATGCCGCCGATGACCGCCTGCGCGAACACCCCGAGGACGAGCGCCCAGGAGTACCTGACCAGCACAGGCCGGCGCGGGCGCTGCCGAGCCGTCGCGACGAGCGCGAGACCCGCGGCGGCGGTGACGACGTAGGTCAGCAGCCGGTTGGAGAACTCGATGACGCCGTGATAGCCCAGCGACGGCACCGGAACCAGCGAACCGGCCGTGCATTCCGGCCACGTCGGGCAGCCGAGCCCGGAGTTCGTCAGCCGCACCGCTCCGCCGGTCACCACGATCCCCGTATTCACGATCAGCGCGGCGAGGCAGACCAGCTGCACCGTGCGGGCCGAGGGACGGCGCAGCAGCACCCGCGGGCCGCGAACGCGGGCGGCGCTCTCGGCGGCGGTCCGCTGCGGCTGGGCCGTCGTGCCGGTCGCGGTGGTGTCTGTCGCTGCGGTGTCGGTCGCCGTCGTGCCGGTCGCGGTGGTGTCAGTCGCTGCGGTGTCGGTCACGGCCGCTACTCCCACTTGAAGGTCTTGGCGGCGGCCGCGATGGCTGCCACGGTCCAAACAGCCAGGATGCCGACCGGTCCCCACGGCAGTGCCGAACCGTGCTGCAACACGTCCCGCAGGCCGTCGGTCAGCGCGCCGATCGGCAGGAACTGCAGCGCCGACTGCGCGCCGTGCCCGAACTTGTCCAGCGGCACGACCACGCCGCCGACCGCCAGCAGCACGAGGAACACGAAGTTGGCCACCGCGAGGGTCGCTTCCGCGCGCAGCGAACCGGCCAGCAGCAGCGCCAGGCCGCTGAACGCGGCGGTGCCCAGCGCGATCAGCAGCAGCACGGCGAACGGGTCGCCGTGCGGATGCCAACCCATCGCCAGCGCGATCACCACGAGCAGCGCGGCCTGCAGGCACTCGACCGCCAGGATGGACAGCGATTTGCCCACCATCAGGCCCCAGCGCGGCAGGGGGGTCGCGCCGAGCCGCTTGAGCACTCCGTAACGGCGCTCGAAACCGGTGGCGATCGCCTGGCTGGCGAAAGCGGTCGACAGGATCGCGGCCCCGAGAACGCCGGGCGCGAAGTAGTCGATCCTGCTCGAACCGGTCACGGTGCCCAGGGGCTCGGCGGAGAAGGCGATCAGCATCAGCGCCGGAATGACGATGGCGAGCAGCACCTGTTCGGCGTTGCGCAGCAGCATCCTGGTCTCCAGCGATGCCTGCGCGAGGATCATCCTGGATCGGGCGGCGGGCCGCGGGTCGGGGCGGAAGGCGCCGGGTTCGCGCAGCGTTGCCCGCTTCCCGCCGCCGTCGGCCGCCTCGGCGCCGGCGGGCACACGGGATGACACGGGCTCGGCGGACGCGGTCACCGCAGTTCCCTTCCGGTCAGGTCGAGGAAGACGTCTTCCAGGCTGCGCTGCTCGATCGCGAGGTTGCGCGGCATGATCCCGAGGCCGGCGCACCACGCCGTGGTGGCGGCGAGCGTGTCCGGAGTCACTTCGCCCTCCACCCGGTAGCTGCCCGGCGCGCTCTCCACGGCCTTGCACCCCGGGGCGACGGCGGTGGAGAGGGCGGTCAGGTCCATGCCGGAGGGCGCCTCGAAGCGGATCGAGTCCTGCGACCGGGTGCCGTCGGCGAGCCGTTGCGGGGAGTCGTAGGCGATGACCCGTCCGGAGTCGATGATCGCGACCTTGTCGGCGAGCCGCTCCGCCTCGTCGAGAAGGTGTGTGGTCAACACCACAGTCACCCCGTCCGCGCGCAACTGCTCGATCAGCTCCCAGGTGGCGTGCCGGGCCTGCACGTCGAGCCCGGCGGTGGGTTCGTCGAGGAAGACCAGCTCGGGGCGGCCGACGACGGCCAGGGCGAGGGAGAGGCGCTGCTGCTGGCCGCCGGAGAGGCGGCGAAAGGGCGTGCGGCCGCAGGAGTCGAGGCCGAGGCGTTCGATCAGCGCGTCCACGTCCAGCGGATCGGCGTACATGGAAGCCACGTGCCGCAGCATCTCCGTGGCGCGGATGGCCTGGTAGATCCCGCCGGACTGGAGCATCACGCCGATGCGGGGACGCAGCGCGGCGGCCTCGGTGATCGGATCGAGCCCCAGGACGCGCACCGTGCCCGCGTCGGGCCTGCGATAACCCTCGCAGCACTCGATCGTGGAGGTCTTTCCCGCCCCGTTGGGGCCGAGCACCGCGGTCAGGGAGCCGGTCTCGACCCGCAGGTCGAGGCCCTGTACGGCGGTCTTGTGTCCGTATCGCTTGACCAGCCCGCTGATTTCGACCGCGTAGGGTCGCTCGCTCGACCGCCGGGCTGCGTGCATGGTGCGAGTCTACGGTCCGTCTCCGCCCCGGAATTCACGTGGGTCCACTTGTTTCGACGGCCGGTAGAAGCCGACCGCGGGGCACCGCCGCGGCCGGCACGGAAAGTTAGGCGACCCTCAGTTGTGGCCGGGGAAGGAATAAGGCCACAATGGTGTTGTGGAAATCGTGGAAGTGCGCGGGCGACGGCCGCAGGCGGAGCAGTCCGCCGAGGCCGGCCTGCCTGCGCTCGCCCCCGACGCCGCCGTAGAGGACCGGGTCGGCACCCGCAACCGAGTCGCCCGGCTGATCCTGGCCAACGGACCCAGCACCGCCGCGGATCTGGCCGCGCGGCTGGCGCTGACCCCGGCGGGAGTGCGCCGGCATCTGGACGTGCTGCTGGCCGAGGGCCTGGTGGAGGCCCGCGAGCAGCGAGTCTACGGCCAGCGCGGCCGTGGCCGGCCCGCGAAGGTGTTCGCGCTGACCGGCGCCGGGCGCGCGGTCTTCCACCACACGTACGACGACATGGCGATCGACGCGCTTCGGTTCATCGCCGAAAGCGGCGGCGAGAAGGCGATCGACGCCTTCGCGCACCGTCGCTTCGCCGGCCTGGCCGAGCGCTACCGCCTCCTGCTCGCCGGCGCCGCCGCTGCCGAGCGGCCCCGGCTGCTGGCCGAGGCGCTGACCGCGGACGGATACGCGGCCTCGACCCGCGCGACGGCGGCTGAACAGGCCCCCGGCAAGCATCCGGTCGAGGGCGCGCAGGTCTGTCAACACCACTGCCCGGTCCAGCACGTGGCCGAGGAGTTCCCGCAGTTGTGCGAAGCCGAGACGCAGGTCTTCGCCGAGCTGCTGGGTACGCACGTGCAGCGGCTGGCCACCATCGCGCACGGCGACGGGGTGTGCACCACGTTCATCCCGGCCGCGCCGGCCGCAGCCGGCCAGCCGGAGCACCCGGCGCCCGCCCGAGCATCATCCCCGCGAGTATCACGGCACGAACAGTCCGAAGGAGCCTCAGCATGACGACCACGCATCCCGAGCTTGAGGGCCTGGGCAGGTACGAGTTCGGCTGGGCCGACCCGGATGTCGCCGGGGCCACCGCGAAACGCGGCCTGAGCGAAGAGGTCGTCCGGGAGATCTCCGCGCTCAAGAACGAGCCGGAGTGGATGCTCAAGAACCGGCTCAAGGGACTGCGGCTGTTCGAGCGCAAGCCCATGCCGAACTGGGGCGCCGACCTCTCGGGCATCGACTTCGACAACATCAAGTACTTCGTGCGCTCCACCGAGCGGCAGGCCGCGTCCTGGGACGAGCTTCCCGCCGACATCAAGAACACCTACGACAGGCTCGGCATCCCGGAGGCGGAGAAGAACCGCCTGATCGCGGGCGTCGCCGCGCAGTACGAGTCGGAGGTGGTCTACCACCAGATCCGCGAGGACCTGGAGCGGCAGGGCGTGCTGTTCCTGGACACCGACACCGCGCTCAAGGAGCAGCCGGAGCTGTTCCGCGAGTACTTCGGCACCGTGATCCCGGTCGGCGACAACAAGTTCGCCTCGCTCAACACGGCGGTGTGGTCCGGCGGGTCCTTCATCTACGTGCCGAAGGGCGTGCACGTGGACATCCCGCTTCAGGCCTACTTCCGGATCAACACTGAGAACATGGGTCAGTTCGAGCGGACCCTGATCATCGCGGACGAGGACTCGTACGTGCACTACGTCGAGGGCTGTACCGCACCGATCTACTCCTCCGACTCGCTGCACTCCGCGGTCGTCGAGATCGTCGTGAAGAAGAACGCGCGGGTGCGTTACACGACGATCCAGAACTGGTCGAACAACGTCTACAACCTGGTCACCAAGCGCGCCGCGGCGCACGAGGGCGCGACCATGGAGTGGATCGACGGCAACCTCGGCTCCAAGGTCACCATGAAGTACCCGGCGGTCTGGCTGCTAGGCGAGCACGCCAAGGGCGAGACCCTCTCCATCGCGTTCGCGGGTGAGGGCCAGCACCAGGACGCCGGCTCGAAGATGGTGCACGCCGCGCCGCACACCTCTTCCACGATCATCTCCAAGTCGGTGGCCCGCGGCGGCGGGCGCACCTCGTACCGCGGCCTGGTTCAGATCCAGGAGGGCGCGCACCACTCCAAGTCCAATGTGAAGTGCGACGCGCTGCTGGTGGACACGATCAGCCGCTCCGACACGTACCCGTACGTGGACGTGCGCGAGGACGACGTGCAGATGGGCCACGAGGCCACCGTCTCCAAGGTGTCCGAAGACCAGCTGTTCTACCTGATGAGCCGCGGCCTTTCCGAGGACGAGGCGATGGCGATGATCGTGCGCGGCTTCGTCGAGCCGATCGCCCGCGAACTGCCGATGGAGTACGCGCTGGAACTCAACCGGCTGATCGAGATGCAGATGGAAGGCGCGGTCGGCTGACGGCCGGCGCGGCGCGGGCAGCAGGGCTTCGAGGCGAGGACGAAAGACGACGCATGGCTGAGACGAACAGTGCCGGCGCGAGCGGCGGCGGCACGAACCGGGGCGCGACCACGGCCGCGGCGGTGACGGTGGCGGCCCCCGGCGCGGGTGTGCCGCTGGCCGGGCCCGGCACCGGCAAGACCCACTCCGAGGTGCTGGCCTCGCGCGGCGAGCGGTTCACCTCCCACGATCCGGACGCATTCCCGGCGGTCACGGGGCGCGAAGAGGACTGGCGGTTCACCCCGCTCGCGCGGCTGCGCGGCCTGCACGACGGCACGGCGGCGGCCGTCGGCGCGCAGCGCGGCGGCGACAAGATCGAGCTTGAGCTGCCCGAGGGCGCCGGCGCCGAACAGGTCGGCAGGCAGGACCCGCGCGCCGTCGCGGCGGGCGCCCCGATGGACATCGCCGCGGCGTACGCCCACCGGGCCGCCGACGAGGTCACCGTGATCACCGTGGCCAAGGAGGCCGTGCTCGCCGCACCGCTGCGGGTCAACGTGCACGCCGAGGGCGGCGCCGCCTTCGTGCACCTCGTCTTCGACGTGAAAGCGTTCGCCGAGGCCGTCATCGTCCTCAACCACACCGGGACCGGCGCCCGCTCGGCCAACGTGGACCTGCTCATCGGCGACGGCGCGAAGGTCACCTTCGTCTCGGTGCAGGACTGGGAGCGTGACGCGGTGCACCTGGCCCAGCAGAATGCGCTGCTCGGCCGGGACGCGACGCTCAAGTGCGTGAACGTGACCTTCGGCGGCGACCTGGTGCGGCTGGTCCCGCGGATCAGGTACGCCGGGCCCGGCGGCGACGCCGAGCTGCTCGGGCTGTACTTCGCCGATGACGGCCAGCACTTGGAGCACCGGCTGTTCGTGGACCACTCGGTGCCCAACTGCCGCTCCCGCGTGACCTACAAGGGCGCGTTGCAGGGTACTGACGCCCACACGGTGTGGATCGGCGACGTGCTGATCCGCGCCGCCGCCGAGGGCACCGACACCTATGAGCTGAACCGCAACCTCCTGCTCACCGACGGCGCGCGCGCCGACTCGGTGCCGAACCTGGAGATCGAGACCGGCGAGATCATCGGCGCCGGGCACGCCTCGGCCACCGGCCGCTTCGACGACGAGCAGCTGTTCTACCTCCAGGCCCGCGGTATCCCCGAGGACGACGCCCGCCGGCTCGTGGTGCGCGGCTTCTTCGCGGACGTGGTCGGCCGGATCGGCATCCCCGACCTGGAGGCGCGGCTGATGGAGCAGGTCGAGGCGGAACTGGCCCGCACCCGCACCGGCGTGCCGGCAGGCGCTGCGGGGGCGGCCGTATGAGCAGGCCCGCGCCCGTGTGGCACCCGGTCGGCGCCCTGTCCGACTTCGAGCCGGACAAGCCGGAGGCCGTGGACGTCGACGGCACCCCGGTCGCGGTGGTGCGCACCTCGTCCGGTCAGGTGCACGCCATCCACGACGTCTGTTCGCACGCGAACGTCGCGCTGTCCGAGGGCGAGGTGGTCGACGGTGAGCTCGAGTGCTGGCTGCACGGCTCGACGTTCTCGATGAGCACTGGAAAACCGACCTGCCTGCCGGCCGTGGAGCCGGTACCCGTCTACCCTGTCAAGATCGAAGGCGATGACGTGTACGTCGCCGTCAATGTGGAGCTTTGATACAGATGGCCACTCTCGAAATCCGCGACCTGCATGTCTCCGTCGAAGCCGAAGGCGGCCCGAAGGAAATCCTGCGTGGTGTCGACCTGACGGTGAAGCAGGGCGAGACCCACGCGGTCATGGGCCCGAACGGCTCCGGCAAGTCCACCCTCGCCTACTCGATCGCCGGGCACCCCAAGTACCGGGTCACCTCCGGCCAGGTGCTGCTCGACGGTGAGGACGTGCTGTCCATGACCGTGGACGAGCGCGCCCGCGCCGGGATCTTCCTGGCCATGCAGTACCCGGTCGAGGTGCCGGGCGTGTCGGTCTCGAACTTCCTGCGCACCGCCGCGACGGCGATCCGCGGCGAGGCGCCGAAACTGCGCACCTGGGTCAAGGAGGTCAACGAGGTCATGACCCGGCTGCAGGTCGACCCGGCGTTCTCCGAGCGCTCGGTCAACGAGGGCTTCTCCGGCGGCGAGAAGAAGCGCCACGAGATCCTGCAGCTGGAACTGCTGCGCCCGAAGATCGCGCTGCTCGACGAGACCGACTCGGGGCTCGACGTGGACGCGCTGCGCATCGTCTCCGAGGGCATCAACCGGGTGCGTGCGACCGGCCAGGTGGGCACCCTGCTGATCACCCACTACACGCGCATCCTGCGCTACATCCAGCCCGACTTCGTGCACGTATTCGCCGGCGGCCGCATCGTCGAGTCCGGCGGCGCGGAACTGGCCGAGCAGCTGGAGTCCGGGGGCTACGAGACCTACACGGAGGCTGCGGGGGTCGTGCCGCGATGAACACCGATCGGCGTCAAGCAGGCCGCGCGGCCTTCGACTCAGAGCTGGTCCGCAAGGATTTCCCGATCCTGGAGCGGCGGGTACAGGACGACAAAGCGCTGGTCTACCTGGACTCGGCGGCCTCGTCGCAGAAGCCCCGGCAGGTCATCGACGCGATGACCGAGTACTACGAGCGGCACCACTCGAACGTGCACCGCGGCGTGCACACCCTCGCCGAGGAGGCCACGGCGCTGTACGAGGGCGCGCGGGACAAGGTCGCGCGGTTCATCAACGCCGACCCGCGCGAGGTGATCTTCACCAAGAACTCCTCCGAGGCGCTGAACCTGGTCGCGAACGTGCTCGGCTGGGCGGGGGAGAGCAACGGGATCGGCCGCGGCGACCGGGTCGTGACCACGCAGATGGAGCATCACTCCAACCTGGTGCCCTGGCAGCTGACCGCCGCTCGCACCGGCGCCGAGCTGGCCTGGCTCGGCCTGACCGACGGCGGCCGGCTCGACCTGTCGAACCTCGACGAGGTCGTCGACGAGCGCACCAGGGTCGTCGCGGTGGTGCACGTCTCCAACATCCTCGGCACGCTCAACCCGATCGACGCGATCGTGCGCCGGGCCCACGAGGTCGGCGCGCTCGTGGTCGTGGACGCTTCGCAGTCCGTGCCGCACATGCCGATGGACGTACGTGAGCTCGGCGCCGACTTCGTCGCGTTCACCGGGCACAAGATGCTGGGCCCGACCGGCATCGGGGTGCTGTGGGGCCGCGCGGAACTGCTGGAGGAGCTGCCTCCGTTCCTCGGCGGTGGCGAGATGGTGCAGACCGTCTCGATGGAGGCGACCACCTACGCGCCGATCCCGCACAAGTACGAGGCGGGAACCCCGCCGATCGCCGAGGCGGTCGGGCTGGGCGCGGCCGTGGACTACCTCACCGCGCTGGGCATGGACAACGTCGCGGCGTACGAACACGAACTGGTCGAGTACGCGATCGACCGGCTCAAGCAGGTCGAAGGTCTGACGATCATCGGGCCGGACACCGCCGAGGACCGCGGCGCGGCGATCTCGTTCGTGCTCGAATCGCCCGCTCTCGGCGCGATCCATCCGCACGACGTGGGCCAGGTGCTCGACGAGCAGGGCATCGCGGTGCGCGTGGGTCAGCACTGCGCACGTCCGGTGTGCTTGCGGTACGGCGTCCCGGCGACCACGCGCGCATCGTTCTCCGTATACACCACCAAGGGGGACGTTGATGCGCTCGTGGAAGGCCTGGAGCACGTCAAGCGTTTCTTCGGAGCGTGACGCAGATGCAGCTTGAGTCGATGTACCAGGAGATCATCCTGGACCACTACCGCAACCCGCACCACAAGGGGCTGCGCGACCAGTACCAGGCCGAGGTCCACCACGTGAATCCGACCTGTGGCGACGAGGTGACGCTGCGGGTGCGCCTGTCCGACGTGGCGCTCGGCGAGAACGCAGTCATCGAGGACGTGTCCTACGCGTCGCAGGGCTGCTCGATCTCGCAGGCTTCCGCCTCGGTGCTCAGCGACCTGGTGATCGGCAAGGAGGTCGGCGAGGCGCTAGCGGTCCACGAGGCGTTCCTGGAGCTGATGCAGTCCAGGGGCGAGTCGGCCGGCGACGAGGAGGTGCTGGAGGACGCGGTCGCCTTCGCCGGGGTCTCCAAGTTCCCGGCCCGCGTCAAGTGCGCCCTGCTGTCGTGGATGGCGCTCAAGGACGCCACCGCGCAAGCCCTGTCCACCGGAGGAGACGAGAAGCATGGCTGACGTGGCCACCCTCGACGACGTCACCGAGAACCTGAAGGACGTGGTGGACCCGGAGCTCGGGATCAACGTCGTGGATCTCGGCCTTGTCTACGGCCTGACCGTGGACGACTCGAACGTCGCGGTCATCGACATGACGCTGACCTCGGCGGCCTGCCCGCTGCAGGACGTGATCGAGGATCAGATCCGCTCCGCGCTCGACGGGCTGGTGGCCGACTTCCGGGTCAACTGGGTGTGGATGCCGCCGTGGGGCCCGGACAAGATCACCGACGACGGCCGCGAGCAACTGCGGGCGCTCGGGTTCAACGTCTGACCGAACGCCGTCTGGCTGACCGCCGTCTGACCGAACGCCGTCTGACCGAACACAACCGGGCCGTCGGCCGCGCGCTGGGTACGGGACCAGACTCCGGGGCCGCGGTCGCCTCGGCCTCAGCGCGGATCGAGCGAACGGCCGCCTTCTGACGTGTGTCAGTCGGCGGCCGTTCCTTGTACCCGGTTGCTTGAGGCGCGACTACGCCGCCTGCGGCTTGAGCCGTGCGCCGCCGTCGACCGGGATGACCGTCCCGGTCATGAAGCCGTTGCGCACCAGCAGCGCGATCACGTCCGCGATCTCCTGCGGCCGGGCGATCCGGCCGACCGGGATCGAACCGGTGAAACCGTCGAGCACCGCGGCGCGTTGCTCGGCCGGGACGACCCGGTTCCACCAGTCCGTGTCCACGACGCCGGGCGACACGGCGTTCACGCGGATCGGGGCGAGTTCCAGCGCCAGCGTCGGGACCAGAGTCTCCACCGCGCCGTTGACCGCCGCGAGCCCCGCGGTGCCGGGCATGGCGCACTGCGCCGATGCGGCGGAGACCAGCGTGATCGAACCGTGCTTAGCCAGCGTGGGCAGCGCGGCCTGCACGGCGTTCGCCGCGGCGGTGAACTTGCTCTCGAAGGCGGCCGTCAGCGTGCTCGGGTCCAGTTCGGCCAGCGCTCCGACGGCGCCGGTGCCCGGCGCGGTGACCACGAGGTGGTCTACGGCGTCCACCGAGGCGAACAGCGCGTCGAGGTCGGTGCGCGAGGCCTGGTCCGCGCTGCGGCCCTGTACGGCGCGGGAGTCGGGGGCGTGCTCGGTCAGCTCACCCAGCGCGCGCTTGAGCCGCTCGGGGTCGCGGCCGACGACGGTCACCCGGTACCCGTCGGAGACGAGTTGTTGCGCGGTGGCCAGGCCGATTCCGGCCGTGCCACCGATGATCACGGTGTGCTGTGCGGGCATTGCACGTCCTGTTCGCGTGGTCTTCGAAGACCGCCGCCGGGCGCGCGTTGCAGCGCGCCGCGCAGCGCCCGGCGTGGCCCCCGAGGTTACTTTCGAGGCATCGTGTCTCTTAACTCGTTCAGGCTATTACGAGGCGTCGTGTCCTGTAAAGTGCACCGCGTGACCGGCGCCCTCGGCAGGCCGCGCAGCGAGATCGTGCGGCGTGCGATCCTCGACACCACCGTGCGGCTGACCATGCGCGATGGATATCAGGCATTGACGATTAAGGGCGTGGCGCAGGAGGCGGGTGTCGGCCGGCAGACCATCTACCGTTGGTGGCCCGCCAAAGGGGCGCTCGTCCTGGAGGCGATAGGCGAACTGGCCGAGCGGGCCGCCCGGCCCGCGCCCACCGGGGATGCTGTGCGCGATCTTCGCGCGCTGCTGCGCGCCTCGTTCCGCCTGGTCCCGGCGGCCGGCTCGGCGATCAGCGGCATGATGGCCGAGGCCCAGCACGATCCTGAATTCGCGCAGGTGCTGCAACAGGGTCTGCTCGCGCCCCGCCGGGCGCTCGTGCGGGAGATCCTTGCCCGCGGGCAGCGCGACGGCCAGCTGGGCCACGAGACCGACCTCGACCTGGCCGTGGACCTGGTGTGGGGCACCATGTGGTACCGCACGCTCTCCGGTCACGCCCCGGTCGATGAGCACCTGGCCGAGGAACTGGCCGATGTGGTCGTCAAACTGCTCGCGGACCCGGGAGTGCGGGCCGAGCCGGGTTCGGCCGCGGGCCCGTAGAATTGTGAGATGATCCGCTACACCAAGGGGCACGGCACGCAGAACGACTTCGTGATCCTGCCCGATCCGGAAGGCGCGCTGGCGCTGGAGCCCGCGTGGGTCGCCGCGCTGTGCGACCGGCGCGCGGGGCTCGGCGCGGACGGCGTGCTGCGGGTCGTGGCGACCGCGAAGATGCCCGGCTACGAGGGCGACGCCTCGCTGGCGCCCTGGTTCATGGACTACCACAACGGTGACGGTTCGATCGCCGAGATGTGCGGCAACGGGGTGCGCGTCTTCGCCCGCTACCTGGCTGACCAGGGTCTGGCCGAACCCGGGAGCTTCGGCGTGGCCACGCGCGGCGGGATCAAGACGGTGCGCGTTCCGGCGGACGGCGGCGACGTCACCGTCGACATGGGCGTTCCCGTCTGGCCACACGGCGCGGCGCGCATTGCCTGGAACGGTCTCGAAGCGCAGTCCGTGCACGTGGACATGGGCAACCCGCACGCCGTGGTCTTCGTCGACGACGTGGCGCAGGCGGGTCCGCTCACCGCGGCGCCGACCTGGGAGCCCGTGGCGGTTTACCCCCGCGGTGTGAACGTCGAGTTCGTCGCGCCGCTCGGCCCGCAGCACATCGCCATGCGCGTGTACGAGCGCGGCGTCGGCGAGACCCGCTCCTGTGGAACCGGTGCGTGCGCGGCGATGATCGCGGCCGCGCGCCGTGATGGGTCACGGCCCGGCACGCCGTACACCGTGGACGTCCCGGGCGGCCGGCTGAGCATCGTCGAACGCGAAGACGGGTGCGTCGAGATGACCGGACCGGCGGTCCTCGTCGCGGACGGCGAGTTACGCGACTTCGCCGTGGCCCGCGGATAGGCTGACGCGGTCACTCGGCTTGGGAGGACGGCGGTGCGGCATGGGCGGTCTGCGGGAACTGTTGGAGCGCCAGGTCGAGCGCGGCCGGGTGCCGGGAGCCGTGGCGCTCGTCGACCGTGGCGGCCGGATCGAGGTCGAGGCAGTCGGGTCGCTTCACCTCGAACAGGGCGGCGGCCTCGAAGACAGCGCCCCGATGACGCGAGAGACGATCTTCCGCATCGCCTCGATCACCAAGCCCGTCGTCGCGGCGGCCGTCATGTTGCTGGTCGACGACGGCCTGATCGCACTGGACGATCCGATCCGGCGGTGGCTGCCCGAACTGGCCGAGCCGAGGGTCGTGCGCACACCGGGCAGCGCGATCGACGACACGGTCGCGGCCGAGCGGCCGATCACGGTCTACGACCTGCTGACCTCCCGCTGCGGCTACGGCCTTACCGCGGACTACTCGCTCCCAGCGGTGAAGCTGATCTTCCGCGACGTGATGCGCGATGGCATGATCCCGCAGAACTACGCCGCGCCCGACGAGTGGCTCGCCGCCCTCGCCCGCATCCCGCTGCTCCAGCAGCCGGGCGAAGGGTGGCAGTACAACGTCGCCTCCGACCTCCAGGCCGTGCTGATAGCGCGCGGCACCGGCATGCCGCTGCCCGACTTCCTGGCCGAGCGGTTCTTCGGACCGCTGGGCATGGTTGACACCGGGTTCGCGGTTCCCGAGGCCAAGCGCCACCGGTTCGCCACCCTTTACCGCACGGATCCGGAAACCGGCACGTTGCACCCGGCGGACCCTCCGGACGGTATGTGGAGCAGGGTGCCGGTGTTCCCGTCCGGGGCGGGCGGACTGGTCTCGACCGCCGACGACTGGCACGCCTTCGGCCGGATGCTGCTGGATCAGGGCACGGCGCACAACGGTCGCAGATTGCTGTCGGCCGAGTCGGTGCGGCTGATGACCAGCGACCACCTGACCGCCGGGCAGCGCGCCGCGAGCGAACTGTTCCTGGAGGGGCAGGGATGGGGCTTCGGCGGCTCGGTCGACGTCACGCCCAGGGAACCCTGGAACGTGCCCGGCCGCTACGGTTGGATCGGCGGCTCGGGGACGTCGGCGCACATCGTACCCGCGACCGGCACGGTCGCGATCCTGCTGACGCAGGCTTCGATGACCAGCGCGACCCCGCCGGAGAGGTTGCGCGAGTTCTGGAGGTACGCCGCCGGCGCCGGTTAGAGCTCGGTTAGAGCGCCTGCCGAACGCCCGTCACACGCCCGTCAGTTCACTGAGCGAGGCCACGACGTCCACCAGCGCCCCGTTGCGGATCAGCGTCACGCCGTGAGCGCTGGTGACCAGGAACCCGTCCCGGGTGAACGCCACCGCGGAGCCCGCGCCCTCACCGCGTCCCGAGCGCACCACCACGCTGAGCACCGAAGGCCGCAGCGTCTCCGCTACGTTCACCACCGCCTTCGAGTAGGCGTCCAGAGCCGCGGCGCCGCCCTCGTCGTCCTGGTGGCCGTCGTCGCGGCTGAATGGGTTGCGGGCCATCTGCGGCACCTCCGGGCGAAACAGTCGACTGTGACGGATAACGCCCCAACCGCCGCCTTTGCTCCCCCCGCGCGCCGCAAGGCGTTCGCCTTCAGCAGACGCGCACCGGATCGCCCACGCGCACGACACCGGTGCGTGTCGCCGCCCCGAGCACGGCGAGCCGCATGGGCCGGTCTTCCCGTCGCGCCAGCATGTGGAGCATCCCGGGCGCGGGCGGTAGATCAGCCTGCTCCATGGCCGTCATGACGCACCGCTCCAACACGTGCGTGAACGCCAACTCGACTGCGTCATCGCCCGAACCGATGCGTACCGCGCGCCCCACCCACTCCTCTTCGGCGAACGGTCGTGTCGTGCTCACCACCAGATTCGGCCGGAACCGGCGCGCGTCCGAGGCGACATCCGGCGACTGCTCCTCGACCCAACGCAGCGTCGCGGTCCCGATCAGGCTGACCGGCCCCTCGTCGAAGTGCTCGACGTCGCTCTCGCGTGCGACCGACAGTGTCGGGATACCTGTCCGCTGCCGGAAGAACTGCTCGGCCGCACCGCCACGGACCGGGTACTCGCGTCCGTCGCCGTCCAGGACGACCGGTGGCTCCACGCCGTCCGGCTCGGCGGCAGGCTCGACCCGGTAACGCGAGGACAGGCTCAGCAGGTTCAAGCCCGGAAAACGCCGGAACCGCCGGGAGTTCTTTCCGGAGCCGAGCTTGCCGTCCACCGCGTCTCGCACCGCCCAGAGCCGGTCGCCGCGCAGGCCGCGGGCGTCCACCGCGGCCGCGTCGAGCAGTTCTCCGCACAGCGACTTGACCGGGTAGCGCCAAATCTGTGCGATGTCGATCGGGTCGCGGCTTTGCACGCGGGAAGCTTACGCCCCGGCGTCCAGCGCGGCATATCCGCGCTCGATGGCGCAGTGCAGGTCCGCGGGCTCGACGACCCACGTGCCTTGCGCGACGGCTGACTCGACCGCGACCCCGGCGGCGTACAGCCGCCGGATCTCGGCCGCGACCGCGCCGATCGTCTCGCGCTGCCGGCGCACGAACGCGGCGTCCACGACGGCGCCGTGTCCCGGGATCACGAGCGCGTCCCGCCCGATCATGGGCAGCGCCCGGTCGAGCGTCTCGGCCCATTCGAGCGGGAAACTGTCGTCTCCGAAGACCGGCGGACCGGACTGCTCCACCAAGTCTCCGGCGAGCACCACATCAGCGCACGGTGAGGCGCCGTCGGGAGCGCTGGAACCGGGAGCGCTGGAACCGGCCGCCGGCCCGACGAAGATCCACAAGTCCCCGTCGGTGTGCCCGCGCCCCAGGAAGCGCAGGTCGAGCGACCGATCGCCGAGCTCGATCCTCGCGCCGTCGCGCACGAGCTCGGTCGGGGCGGCCAGTTCCAGCCGCGCCATCCGCCGCGCCCAGTCCGGGCCCTGCCCGCCGAGCCGGGCGGCCAACGCGCGCAGCTGCGGATCGTCGGGGTCCAGCCGCGCCGGAACCGAGGCGTGCGCCCAGATCCGCGCCGGCGGCGACAGCCGGGCCTCGGTGAACTCGACGTTGCCCCAGCAGTGGTCGTAGTGCGCGTGCGTGTTGACCACCCACCGCACCGGCGCGCGGGTGAACCCGCTCAACTGCTCCCTGATCTCCCGTCCCTCCTCGGGCGAGCAGCGCGTATCCACCACGGCGACGCCGTCGGAGCCGATCACCGCTGTCACCGTTACATCGCAGGGGTCGAACCGCTTGCGGAAGACCCCGTCGGCGAGTTGCTCCCAGTCCCGGTCGGTCATGGGTCGATCGTCTCACCGCGCGGGGGCGGCGCGGTGAGACGATCGGCCGGCCGCGAAGGCCGCGTCGACAACGGCGCGCAGTCGGCCAGCGCCGCCGGACCCCGGTGCCTGTCTGCGCGAATGCCGATCAGCCGGCCTGAGGCGCGGTGGAAGTTTCCCGTTTGTCCCCGTTCGGTGCGCGGTGGCCGTGCGTCGGTGCGTCCACGTGCACTGTGTCAGTCGAGTTCGGCGAGCAGTACGGCCACGTCGTCCTTCCAGAGCCCGCGCGGCCGGTTCGCGCTCAACAGCCGATCAGCCAGCGCCTCAAGCTCCACCGCGCCGTGGTCACGCAGACAGGCCAGGGTCCGCTTGAGCCCCTCGTCGAGATCCTTGTCCAGGCTCTCCAACAGGCCGTCCGTGCACAGCACCAGCCTGGTTCCCGGCTCGTATGCCATCTGCCACGCCGGGTATCGCACCGGGTACCGCCCGTCCTGCGGAACGCCGAGCGGAGGGCCCACGTCGGTCTGTGGCACGAACGCGGGCGGTCCCGGCGGCACGATGACCGGCGGTATATGACCGGCGCGGCCGGCAGTGAGCGTGCGCGAGCGCGGATCGACCCGCACGACCAGGCAGGTGGCGAAGATGGGGTATTCGACCTCGTCGTTGATCTCGACCACGAACTCGTGCGCGCGGCGCAGGATCTCGTGCAACGGGAGCTTCTCGGCCGCGTAGGTGCGCACCGTCGTGCGCAGCCGGTACATCATGCCGGCCGCGTGCACGTTGTGGCCTTCGACGTCGCCGATGATCAGCAGGGTCGAGCCGTCGTCGAGCGGCACCGAGTCGTACCAGTCCCCGCCGACCTGGATTCCGGTCGTCGCCGCCTCGTAGCGCCAGGCGCCGCGCACCCCGGGTCCGAATTTCAGGGTGTGCGGAAGCATTCCCTCCTGCAACGCGAGAGCGAAAGTGTGCTCGGTGTCGTGCACCAGTGCGCGGTACACGGCCTGGCCGATGGTGCTGGCGGCCGCAGCCAGAACCGTGCGCTCCGCGTCGTCGAAGCGCGTATCGCGCTGGTAGCCGACCACGCACACCCCGCGCATCCGCGGGATGCCGGAGAGCGGAAGGAACGCCCACGCTTCGTTCCCGCAGTCCTTTATGGCCGACCCGACCTGTGCGAACCGCTCGCTCAGTTCGGCCGAGGTCGGGAAGAACAGCGCCGAGCCGTAGTTGACGCACGCGCGCAGCGGACCGCCGTCGGACGCCCGCAGCACACTCTGCGTGCCTGCGGCCGCGCCGCAGGCCAACAGCACCTGGACCCGTGCGCCCGCGTCCGCGATGATCAAGGAGTCGGCGCCGAGCGCGGGCAGCGCGTGCTCGACCGCCGCGCGCACCTCCTCCATGGTGTACGCGGCGGCCAGCCCCGCGATGACCGCCTGGATCCGGGTGGCCGCCCGAGCCTCGGTGCGCACGGCTTCCTCGGCGGCCCGCCGCTCGGTGATGTCCGCGATCACACCCATCGAACGCACCGGCCGTCCGTCCGGCCCGGGTACCACCCGGCCGCGGGTCTCCAGCGTGTGCACCGCGCCGTCGGGCCACAGCACGCGGTATTCGAGAACGTAGTCGCCCGCCGCGGACAGCAGCGGCTGGAGTGCGCTGAGCAGTTCGTTCAGATCCTGCGGCGGTACCTGCCCGAGGAAGGTCTCGAACTGCGGCTCGGCGTCCGGGGCCAGGCCGTGCAGCCGGAAGGTCTGCTCGTCGCACACCACCGCCCCGGTGGCCAGTTCCCAGTTGTAGAAGCCTGTCGAGGCGTTGAATCCGCTGGGCGCGAAGCCCGGGTGCGCCCAGGCCGCCAGCGCGCGCTGGGCGTCGCAGCCCTCGTCGCCGCCCTCGCGGTGTTCCGGCTCCCCCGTGGCGTTGAGTTGTTGAGGCGGTGTCATCGGTTCCTCCCGCCGATCGTGGCCGCGCCCGCTCCCGCGCTCCTTCGTAGCCTGACTGCTGACAATCAGGCACGCGTGTGCCGCTCACCGTCGTGCATACGGTAGCCGCACGGTCGCTGTGCGGGGTGGTGTTTCTCAAGAAACGCATAGGGTGGTCGCTTTTCGCCGTCCATGTGCGCCCCTGATGAGCCTTCGCGCCCGCGGTGCCGTTACTGATTGTCAGGATAGCGCGACAAGGGGTGACATTGTCGACCGATGTCGGTGTTTTCCGGCGCCCGCGCTCGCGCAGCAGCGTTTCAGTTCCCTGCGGCTATCGGCCGTTTCTCCCGCACGCGGGCGCGGCGGCGCACTCGCGCGCGACGGGCGATCAGGCCACGACGCCCAGTCCGTAGCGTCCGGTCTCCAGGGACCAGGCCAGGTTCCCGGCGATCCAGTGCCGCAGGTCCGCCAGATACCGGCGCACCTCCTCGCCGCCGTCCCGCAGCAGCGGTTCCTCAAGCCGCTGATACTCCTCGACCCGCTCGTCGTGCAGCCGCGCGGCCAGCGCCAGCGCCTCGCCGATGGACAGGCCGCGCTCGTGGCAGAGCACCGCCGGCAGGCTGAGCACCTGCGTCGAGCGGCTGGCCTCCTTCGGGTAGGACAGGATGTCGTTGGCCCAGCAGACGATGTCGACGACGGCGTCGCTGAGCGCGCGCAACCGCGGCGAACTCCAGACCGCGCCCGGAAGTTCGAACCCGTTGACGGCCTCGATCAACGCGAGGCAGGTGGGTACCCCGCCGCTGCGCCGGCGCATCGTCACGTACTCGGCGAAGCCCGCGAGCGTGCCCTGTTCCCGGTGCGCCGCCTCCCAGGTCTGCGCGAGCAGATAGGACTCGACCTGCGCCGTGAACCGGGCGAACTGCTCCGGGCTCGTCATCGCTGACAAGCGGTCCCGCACGTCCGCGAGGGCCGTCAGGAAGGGGTTCGCTTCCTGTCCCGGCGCGCGGCCGCCGTCGAGCACCAGCGCCGCGTGGGTGGCCGTCTTGACCGTGTCGGCGCAGCGCCGGCCGCGGTCCGACTCATCGCAGTAAGCGTCGTCGAAGAGGAACAGCCAGGTCTGCCAGTCGGTGCCCACCAGCAGGCCCGGCAGGGTGGCTCGCGGCGTCACCCGCCCCGACAGCCACGCGCCGCGCATGGCGCCGAGCCTGCGGCGCACCGCCGGATCATCGGCCAGGCCGAAGCGGTCGGCCCAGGCCAGCGTGGATGTCTCCACGACCTCGGCCTGCTCGTGCAGCGCCGATTCGTAGGGGCAGTACAGCGGCGGTAGCACGGCAGAATGCGGCGACGGGCAGTCCACGGTGTTCACCCCATCCCCTCGCGCCGCGGGCCGACGCGGCCGCGCCGCGCGGACACACCATGAATAAGGATGCTACATCAACTGTGGCCGGGCGCCAGGGGAGCGGCCCCGGCTCGCGTAATATGGCCCGGTGATCTCCGCTTCCCAGGTCGAACTGCGCGTCGGCTCCCGCGTCCTGCTCGAGCCGGTCTCGTTCCGGGTCGGCCCCGGCGACCGCATCGGGCTGGTCGGGCGCAACGGCGCCGGCAAGACCACGCTGACCAGGACCCTGGCGGGCGAGACGCTGCCCGCCGCGGGCACGATCACCCGTTCGGGCCCGGTCGGCTATCTGCCGCAGGACGCGCGTACCGGCGACCTCGAAGTGCTGGCGCGCGACCGGATCCTGTCCGCGCGCGGCCTCGACGAGGCGGTGCGCCGCATGCGCGCGTCCGAGGCGAAGATGGGCTCCGCGGACACGGCGGAGCATGAGCGGGCGATGCGCCGCTACACCAGCGCGGAGGCCGAGTTCCTGGCCGCCGGCGGCTACGCGGCCGAGTCGGAGGCCGCCACGATCGCCGCCAGCCTCGGCCTGCCCGAGCGGGTTCTGGTCCAGCCGCTGGGCACCCTCTCCGGCGGCCAGCGCCGCCGGGTGGAGTTGGCCAGGATCCTCTTCGGCGGCCACGAGGTGCTGCTGCTCGACGAGCCGACCAATCACCTCGACGCCGACTCGATCGTGTGGCTGCGCGAATACCTGAAGAGCTACAAGGGCGGCTTCGTCGTCATCTCGCACGACGTCAAACTCGTCGAGTACTGCGTGAACAAGGTCTTCCACCTGGACGCCAACCGCACCACCATCGACATCTACAACATGGACTGGAAGAACTACCTGGCGCAGCGCGAGGCGGACGAGCGGCGGCGCAAGCGCGAGCGGGCCAACGCGGAGAAGAAGGCCGGGGCGCTGCTGACCCAGGCGGACAAGATGCGCGCCAAGGCCACCAAGACCGTGGCCGCGCAGAACATGGCCAGGCGCGCCGAACGGATGCTCAGCGGCCTGGAGTCGGTCCGCCAGGCCGACAAGGTCGCCAAGCTGCGTTTCCCGCAGCCCGCCCCGTGCGGCAAGACCCCGCTGACCGCCACCGGGTTGTCCAAGTCCTACGGTTCGCTGGAGATCTTCACCGACGTGGACCTGGCCGTGGACCGCGGCTCCAAGGTGGTCGTGCTGGGCCTCAACGGCGCCGGCAAGACCACGCTGCTACGGCTGCTGGCCGGGGTGGAGCAGCCGGACACCGGCGGGATCGAGCCCGGCCACGGCCTCAAGCTCGGCTACTACGCCCAGGAACACGAGACGCTCGACCCGGAGCGCACGGTGCTGGAGAACATGCGCTCGGCCGCGCCCGACCTCGATCTGGTCGAGGTGCGCAAGGTGCTCGGCTCCTTCCTGTTCTCCGGCGACGATGTGGACAAGCCGGTCGGCGTGCTCTCCGGCGGAGAGAAGACCCGGCTCGCGCTGGCCACCCTCGTCGTGTCCAGCGCGAACCTGCTGCTGCTCGACGAGCCGACCAACAACCTGGACCCGGCCAGCCGCGCGGAGATCCTTTCCGCGCTCGCTTCGTACGAGGGCGCGGTGGTGCTGGTCACCCACGACGAGGGCGCCGTGGAGGCGCTGGCCCCCGAACGGCTCATTCTGTTGCCCGACGGCGTCGAGGACCTGTGGAGCGAGGGCTACCGGGACCTGGTCGCACTCGCCTGAGCGACGTCGGAGCCGCACCGTGGAGCCGACAAGGCGTCGGAAGCGGCCTGTAACAGTCCGATAACGGATCCTGGTGCAAAGCACCGCAAACACCCTGAACAGCGGACCAATCCCACGGCTCGGCCGGGAATAACCGGGGACTTTGTTCGCCGAATCGGTGGTCAACTCGGGCGTCAGGGGTGATCATGGGTGATCAGAGCGCACCACCGCAGTGGACGGTGGGTCCACACCCACCTGCGGATACGGGCGGAAGCGTGGTCTTCCGCCGAACCACCATCCGAATTACGCAGTGAATATTGCGGGGCAACCCCCGCACCCCTCATAGGAGGCACGTGTGGCCGAGACTCTCAAGAAGGGCAGCCGTGTGACCGGCGCCGCGCGAGAGCAGCTCGCGACCGATCTGAAGAGCAAGTACGAGTCGGGCGAGTCGATCCGCGCCCTGGCCCAGGAGACGGGCCGCTCGTACGGATTCGTGCACCGCATGCTCAGCGAGTCCGGTGTGACCCTGCGCGGCCGCGGCGGCGCGACCCGCGGTAAGGCCAAGACCGCTTAGAGGTCGCCTCGATCGGTCCTGGGCAGTGTTGGGAATGTATCAAGGCAGCGATTCGGTCGCGGTTTTGTCCGGATCCGCCCCTTGCGGCCTTCCCCAACACTGCCCAGTGTCCCGCGCCGGAGATCCGCCGTGAAAATCGGCCCCGCATCCCGCCCCCCGGGAACCGGTCAAGTCGCCCTTTGACGGGCCGCCGAGCAGTCTCGGCGCATGACGCCCCGGCCGCCGATGCACTTACCGCATCGGCGGTCGCGGCATCGGCGGCCGGGGCTTGTCCCATCCGCGTGGTCCGCCGCGCGCGCGCTCCGATAAGGTCGTGCGCATCTCCACACCTTCACCATCAGGGGGCGGCAGAAAAGATGGAACCCGGCACCGACCTTCACACCGGCGACGCCGCGCCCGCCGCCGAGCCTGCGTCGGCGACCCCACCCGCCTACGACTTCTGGCCGGCCGAGCGGCAGGCCGCCGCGGCCAAGGCCGGGCTGCGCCTGACCGTCGACGGCGAGGTCGCCGTGGTCGTGCTGGACCGCCCGCAGAAGCGCAACGCCATGACGCCGACGATGTGGTGGCAACTGGCGCAGATGGGGCGCGCGCTGCCCGGCTCCGTGCGCGCCGTGCTGCTGCGCGCCGAAGGCCCGTCGTTCAGCGCCGGGCTGGACCGTTCGGTGCTCGTCGGCGAGGACGCGCCCGGCGGCAGGAGCCGCACCAAGACACTGATCGACCTGGCGGCCAGCGACCCCGCGGACGCCGAGATGACCATCGAGGCGTTCCAGGAGGCGTTCACCTGGTGGCGTCGCCCCGACCTGGTCAGCGTCGCCGCGGTGCAGGGCCACGCGATCGGCGCCGGATTCCAGCTGGCGCTGGCCTGCGACCTGCGCATCGTGGCCGACGACGCGCGCTTCGCGATGCGCGAGATCAGCCTGGGCCTGGTGCCCGACCTCGGCGGCACCAAGCCGCTGACCGACCTGGTCGGCTACGGCCGTGCGCTGGAGATCTGCGCGACCGGCCGCTGGATCGAGGCGGCCGAGGCCGAGCGCATCGGCCTGGCCAACCGCGTGGTGCCCGCAGCCGAACTGGCCGTGCAGGCGAACATCCTCGTGCGGGAACTGCTCGCCGCCGACCGCGACGCGCTCATCGAGACCAAGGCGCTGATCCGCAGCGCGACCGAACGCGACTACGACGCGCAGCGCGCCGCCGAACGCGCCGCCCAGGTGCGCCGCATCCGCGCGCTGGCGCAACGTTGACCCCGCAACGTTGACCCCGCAACGTTGACCCCGCAACGTTGACCCCGCGCGCCGCGGCAGCCGACATACGCACCATTCAGTCCCGTAATATGCGTCGCCATGACCGGCGAACCGCCCCGCTCCCAGGCTGCCACGGCGCCCATGCTCAAGGCCCTCAACGAGCGGACCGTGTTCGAGACCATCCGATCGCACCACCCGATCTCCCGCGCTGAGATCTCCCGCCGGGTGGGCATCTCCAAACCCACGGTCTCCGCCGCGCTCGCCGCGCTGCTGGACGGCGGCCTGGTGCGCGAGACGGTGCGCGGCGGCGGAGGCCCGACCTACGGCGCGCTGTTCTTCGAACCGGTGCCGGAGGCCGGTTTCGTCGTCGGCCTGGACATCGGCGGACGCTACCTGCGCGGCGTGCTCGCCGCCCTCGACGGCGAGGAGCGCGCCCGCGAGCAGGCCGACATCGGCCCCGGCGGGATCGCCGAGGTGGTCGCACAGGCCGCGGCGATGCGCCGGCGGCTGCTGGAACGGGCGGCCGTGCCGCCGGGAACCGTGCAGGTGGCGGTGGTCGCAGTGCCCGGTGTCGTCGAGCGGGCCACCGGCAAAGTATATCAGGGAACGACGATAGCGGGGCTGGACGGCTTCGCCCTGGCCGACGCGCTCGCCGACGCCTTCGATCACGCCGGGCCGCGCGGCCCCGGCCGCGCCGAGGTGCTGTTGGAGAACGACATCCACCTGGCCGCGCTGGGCGAGCAGTGGAAGGGCGTCGGCGCGAAGGCGCGGGACTTCGCGGTGCTCTCGGTGGGCACCGGTACCGGCGCGGCGCTGGTGCTCGGCGGCCGGCTGCACCGCGGGCGCAACGGAACCGCCGGCGAGATCGACTTCGCCTTCGAAGGCGGCGTCGACGCCAACCCCTTCGACCCCTGCGGTCCCGCGCTGGTGCGCCTGGCCGCGGACTGGGCCGAGTTCCGCGACGCGGACACCGCGCTGCGCCCGCCGGTGACCCCGGAGCAGATCTTCGCGGCGGCCCGCGCCGGCGACCGGCTGGCCGGGCTGCTGGTCGCGGAGGAGGCCCGCCGGATCGCGGTCTACCTCGCGCCTATCTGCGCCGTCGCGGACGTCGAACTGGCGGTGCTGGCCGGCGGCATCGGCCTGAACGCGGATCTGCTGCTGGAGCCGGTGCGCGGCGAACTGGGCAAGAGGGTGCCTTACCCGCCGCGGGTCGAGGTCAGCGCGCTCGGCGAGGCCGGGGCGCTGACCGGGGCGATCGCGCGAGGCACCGCGGTGGCGCTGGACCGCGTGCTGGCGTCGCGGATCGGCGGCGGCCCGGCATGACCGCACCGCACGGCGAGCGTACGGAGCAGCGGAATCCGGCCGATCCGTAATACGTTCAATGCGGGCGAGGACGAGCCGGACGCGGTTCGGCGGAAGACGGGTGGCGGCTGTGCGTGGCATGGGCATGGGTTCGGGCGGCATGGGTTGGCAGACCATGGGCTCATACATGCGGGACGGCTCGTCGATCCAGAAGCTCAAACCCGGCACGCTGCGCCGCATCGCCGCCCTCGCCCGCCCGTTCGCCCGCATCATCACCGGTTTCCTGGTGCTCACCGTCGCCGACGCGGTCCTCGGCGTGCTGCCGCCGCTGCTCTCCCAGCGCATCGTGGACAACGGCATCCTCAAGCACGACGCCGGGCTGGTCACCACCCTGGCGCTGGTCGTCGCGGGCATCGCACTGCTCGACGCCGTCGTCGGGCTCTTCTCGCGCTACCTTTCCGCGCGGATCGGCGAGGGCCTGATCGCGCTGCTGCGCACGAAGGTCTTCGCGC
Organism: Actinocrinis puniceicyclus; assembly: GCF_018283645.1. GTDB lineage: Bacteria > Actinomycetota > Actinomycetes > Streptomycetales > Catenulisporaceae > Actinocrinis > Actinocrinis puniceicyclus. The sequence goes on from NZ_JAGSXH010000002.1 coordinate 40,123, forward strand.
ACGTACAGCGCATGCCCATCGCCTTCTTCACCCGCACCCAGACCGGGGCCCTGGTCTCCCGGCTCAACAGCGACGTGCTCGGCGCGCAGCGGGCCTTCACCTCCACACTCTCCAGCGTCGTGTCCAACGCCGTCTCGCTGCTGCTCACCGGCGTCACCATGTTCTACCTGTCCTGGCAGATCACCCTGTTCGCGCTGGTGCTGCTGCCGGTGTTCGTGCTGCCCGCGAAGTGGATGGGCCGCCGGCTCCAGCAGATGACCCGCGAGCAGATGCAGCTCAACGCCGACATGTCCACGATGATGACCGAGCGGTTCAACGTGTCCGGGGCGCTGCTGGCCAAGCTGTTCGGCCGACCCGAGGAGGACGATTCGCTGTACGCCGCGAAGGTCGACCGGGTGCGCGGCATCGGCGTGCGGGTCGCGGTCTCCAGCAGCGGGTTCATGACCGCCCTGACCCTGGTCGCCGCGCTGGCCACCGCCATGGTGTACCTGGTCGGCGGGCACATGGCGGTCAGCGGGCACCTGACGCTGGGCACGATGCTCGCGCTCGTCGGGCTGCTCGGCCGGCTCTACGGGCCGCTGACCGCCCTGGCGAACGTGCGCGTCGACGTGATGACGGCGCTGGTCTCCTTCGACCGCGTGTTCGAACTGCTCGACCTGCCGCCGATGGTCACCGAGCGGCCCGGCGCCCGACCGGTTCCGCCCGGCCCGCCGGTGATCGAGTTCGACCGCGTCGCGTTCCGCTATCCCACGGCGTCCGAGGTCTCCCTGGCCTCGCTCGAGTCCGTGGCGGTGCTCGACCAGGCGCCGTCCGCGCAGGTGCTGGGCGACCTCTCCTTCCGCGCCGAACCGGGCACGATGACGGCGCTGGTCGGTCCGTCCGGCGCGGGCAAGACCACCATCACCGCGCTCGCCGCGCGCCTCTACGACGTGACCGGGGGAGCGGTCCGCGTCGGCGGTATCGACGTGCGCGACGTGCAGTTGCGCTCCCTGCGTGAGCGCATCGGCGTGGTGACTCAGGACGCGCACATGTTCCACGACACGATCCGCAACAACCTGCTGTACGCCCGGCCCGATGCCGCCGAGGCCGATCTGGTGCGGGCGCTCAAGGACGCGCAGATCTGGGACCTGGTCGCCGCGCTGCCCGACGGCCTGGCGACCGTCGTCGGCGATCGCGGCTACCGGCTCTCCGGCGGCGAGAAGCAGCGCGTCGCCATCGCCCGGCTGTTGCTCAAAGCCCCCGACGTCGTCGTCCTAGACGAGGCGACCGCGCACCTGGACTCGGAATCCGAGGCCGCGGTGCAGCAGGCTCTCGCCGGAGCGCTGCGCGGCCGCACGTCGCTGGTCATCGCCCACCGCCTGTCCACCGTCCGCGACGCCGACCAGATTCTCGTCGTCGACGGCGGCGGCATCGTGGAACACGGCACCCACGCGCAACTGCTCGCCGCCGACGGGCTCTACGCCGATCTCTACCGCACCCAGTTCGCGCATCAGGAGTCGCTCGTCCCACCGGAGCCACTGGTGCGCCGGGAATCGGCCGCGCAACCCATGACGTGACCGAGGAAGGCCGGAGGGCAGCCGGAAGCGAACGGCGGCCCTTACCGCAGCAACGTCATGCCGAACTCGGCGGCGACGGGGGAGGGGTGCTTGGCTTTCGCCGTGACCGGCCGTCTGGTGACCGGGGCGGTGGTCTGCGGGTCGGCGGCGCCGGCCGCGACCCGGTCGAAGTCGATGCGGTCGCCGTCCGGCAGGCCGCGCGCCAGCACCTCGGCGATGGGCGCCCAGGCACCCGCCTGCTGCCAGTCGCGCAGCCTGCGCCAGCAGGTCATGCCCGAACCCAAACCCAGTTCCTTGGGCAGCCGCTCGAACCCGATGCCGCGGGCCAGCACCACCAGGATCCCGGTGAGTACCGCGCGGTCGTCCAGCGGCTTGCGGCCGGGGTAGCGCCGGCGGCGCGCCCGCAGCGGAATGAGCGGCTCGATCTGCTCCCACATCGCGTCGGTGATGACGGGGTCGGTGCGTGGGCCGGCGACCCTGCGCGGCCGTGGCACTCCCGGCAGGCCGGAACCGAGCAGCGGCGCGCCGATGGCGCTCGGGCTGAGCGGACTGAGCCCGGCCGGTCCGCGCGCGGCGCGCGGTCGTGCCTGCGGGGGGACGGGCGCGACGGCGGCGCGGGCGGAGGCGGGGCCGGAAACGGCGGACGGCTCTGACACAACCGGTACAACGGGCGATCCGAGCCGGGGTCACGGTTTCCCGGCCACCGCGCGGCGGCGGGCCCCCGGGACCGCGCACAGTGATGGTTACACTGCGTCCCGTGCCCGCATCTGACGAAGCATCAGAGGCCGACCCGGGTTCGCCGCCGGACTCGCTGTGGCCGCTCGGCGACGAGATCGCCACGGCACTGCTCGGCCTGCTCGAAGTGGAACTGCGCGGCCGCGGCCTGCGCTGGCGGGTGGTGGCGCGCGACCGGCTGGAGGTGGGCCGCACGGACCTGCCCTGGCCGGGCACGGTGGTCGATCTCGCCCCGCTGCGCGAGCGGATGCTCGAGCGCGCCAAGGCGGACTGGCCGGAGCTGATCGAACAGTATGTCGGCGATCTGCGATGCGGCGCACCGGCGGCGGCGTCGCACACGTCCGCGCCGGAGGGTTCGTCCTGGCTGCGGGCGCGGGAACCGCTGCGGGCCCGCATCCTGCCCGCCGACACCCCGGACGCCGCCCTCTGCGGCGCGCTCCAGCGAACCGTCGCCGACGGCCTGCTCGAAGCGGTCGTCACGCAGGCGTCGGCCGACGCGGCCGCAAGCCGACGAAGCGGCGATCCGGTCGATCCCGGCGGCTCTCCCGTGGCCGGCGCCGGCACCGCTCCCGGCGGCGAACTGGTGTCCGCGGGCGAGGCGCTCGGCTGGGGGGTGGCCGAGCACGTCGTGTTCGCCACGGCGCGGGCCAACGTGCGGCGCGAGACCAGGCTGGAGGCCGAGCGGTTCACGATCGACGGAACCGAACTGGTCGCGCTGTTCAGCCCGAGCCACTACGCGGCGACGCACGTGCTCTGGCTCGCCGAGCACCTGACCGCCCTGCCGGGCTACGTCGAGGCCAACGGCGCGCTCGTGGTGGTGCCGCACCGGCACCTGATCACCGTGCACCCCATCGAGTCCTCGGCTGTGGTCGCCGCGGCGGGCACACTGCTGCGCTTCGCCGCACGGCAGTTCGAGACGTGCCCGGGGCCGATCTCCGACCAGCTGTACTGGTGGCAGGACGGAACGTTGAGCCGACTACCCTCCGACAGCGTGGGGGAGACCCTGCACCTTTTCCCCAGCGACCGCTTCGCCGCCCTGCTCGACCGGTTGTGCGTCGGCGAGCGCCCCGGCGACGACGGGCTGCCGGGCGCCGGCTGACGGCGGCCCGGCGGGCTCGGCCCTGTCGTCGGCCCGATCGGCCCGATCGGCTGGCTCGGCTGTGTCGGTTGTGTCGGCGGGCAGCCGCTCGCCGTCGCGCGCGGGTTCGCCGCCGTCCGCCGCGGCCTGCCGCGCCGCGAGCCGCCGGTCCCCGGCCTCGCGCCTGATCAGCAGGAACCAGGTCACCGGCATCACGGCCGCGAAAACCCACCACTGGACCATGTAGGCGATGTACATGGCGTTTTCGTAAGTGGGATTCGGCACCGGCTCGGCGGCGGACGGGGCCGTGTTCGCCGGCAGGCTCGAAGTCAGGCGGATCGAGCCGTCCCGCAGCCGATAGGGCACCCGAGCGGCCAGGTCGCCGCGGGTGATCAGCGCGATCTCGTTCGCCGCCAGCTGCGCCGTGTCGTCCTTGATCCGGGTGTCCGCCGTCGTCTCGTCCGGCTGGAGCGATCCGGACACGGTCACCGTGCCGGAGGGCACCGGCGGGAACGAGGGCGCCGCGCTCGCGTTCCCGGTGTTCGACTCCCGCACCCAGCCCTGGTTGACCAGCACCGCGGTGCCGTCCGGAAGGAGCAGCGGGGTGACGACGAACCAGCCCGGCTGCTGGTCCTGCGACCTGTTGCGGGCCATGAACTGGTGCGCCGTGTCGTAGCGGCCGGTGGCCGAGACCATCGTCCACTGCTGGCTGCGCGCGACCGTGTGGCCGGCTGGGTCTTTCGAGTCAAGCGGTACCGGCCGCGCGGCCAGCGCGGCGAGCACCGCGCCCTGTGAGCGCGCGTGGTCCCGCCACAGGTTGCGCTGCCACTGGCCGAGACCGATGAAGGCCGGGATCAGCACGAGCCAGGTCAGCGCGTGGAAGGCCAGCCACTTCGGCGAGAAGACAAAGCGGTACGAGCGCACCGAACGACGGTACAACGCCGGCCGTCCGGCTTGTGCACCGCCCCCGGTTGCCCCTTGCGCAAGCGGTCGTTTCTCTGGTTGTTGTACACCTACGACGGCGCGACCGGCGCCGAATGCCGAAGGGAACCCGCAGTGATCAAAGGCTTCAAGGATTTCATCATGCGCGGCAACGTCGTCGAACTGGCGGTCGCGGTGGTCATGGGCGCGGCCTTCGGGGCGATCGTCAACGCGCTGGTGTCCGACATCATCATGCCGCTGATCACCGCGATCTTCGGCAAGCCGAACTACGGCGACCTGGTGTTCACGGTGCACAAGTCGCGGATTCTGTACGGCTCCTTCATCACCGCGGTCATCCAGTTCCTGCTGATCGCGACCGGCGTCTACTTCTTCATCGTGATGCCGCTCAACCACCTGGAGAAGCGACGCAAGCGCCGCCAGGGCGTCGCGGACGTTCCCCCGCCCGCCGAGTCCGAGCTCGAACTGCTCGCGCAGATCCGCGACGCTCTGCGCGACGGGCACGGCCCGGTCAGCGGCGTCGGTGCCGACCTCGGGCGCGACTAGCTAACGCAAGTAGACCTGCAGGGCAGCCTCACGTCCGGCGCTCAGTCATGGGTGCCGGACGTATCAAACTTCCGTCATGGGCTCCGAGGCACATTCAGGCGGAGGCGGCGTTCAGGGCGGACAGTTCCACGGGCGTGAGTTCCAACTCGGTGAACGGCAGCAGCTCGGCCAACTGCTGCACCGTACGCGCGGAAGCGATTGGCGCGGCGACCGTCGGTTGTGCCGCGAGCCACGCCAGCGCGACCGCGGCCACCGTCGTCTCGTGCGCCTCCGCCACCTGATCGAGCGCCGCCAACACCCGGTAGCCGCGCTCGTTGCGGTACCCGGCCACGCCGCCCGAGCGCACCGAGTCCACCTCGACGCCGGGCCGGTACCTGCCGGCCAGGAAACCGCGTGCCAGGCCGTAGAACGCAACGCCCGGCACGCCTTCGCGGTCCAGCAACGGCGCCAGGTCGCGCTCGTACTCGGTGCGCTCCAGCAGGTTGTAGTGATTCTGCAGCGCCGAGTACCGCGCCAGGCCCGCGCGGTCCGAAAACGCCAGCGACTGCGCGAGGCGCGACGCGGTGAAGTTCGAGGCCGCGATGTAACGCACCTTCCCTTCGCGCACCAAGGCGTCGAACGCGCCGAGCGTCTCCTCGATCGGCGTGCCCGGGTCGTCGGAGTGTGCGTAGTAAAGGTCGATGCAGTCGATCCCCAGGCGCCGCAACGAGTCCTCGGCCGCGGCGCGGATGTTCGCCGCGGACAGTCCTGCCCGGCTCGGCAGTTTGCTCACCTTCGTCGCGATCACCATCGCATCGCGGTTGCCGCGCGATGCGAGCCAGCGGCCGATGATCCGCTCCGACTCCCCACCGGTGTTCCCCGGTGCCCACAGCGAATACACGTCCGCGGTGTCGATGAAGTTGCCGCCCGCCGCCGCGTACGCGTCCAGGATCGCGAATGAGGCGGTCTCGTCCGCGCTCCAGCCGAACACGTTACCGCCGAGGCAGAGCCCGTAGACGTCCAGATCGGTGTTGCCAAGTTTCGCCATGGATCGAACCTAGCGCCCCGGCAGCCGCTCGCCCTCTCGAGCGAGGCTCTCGCTTGGAGGCCGCCCGGAGCGCTGCGCGTGAGCGCGCGTCCGGTGAGTGCTCGTTCAAGTAAGTGCCCGTTCGGCACCGCACCCCTGACCATGCGCTCTAAACCATTCGAATCTTGTGGGCGGGGAGCAGTAGCGTCGTGAGGGTGTCCGGACGAAACCAGCCTTCCACGGCGCCTGCCTCCGCCCGGGGCGAGATCCTGATCGAGGCCCGGGGCCTGAGCAAACACTTCGCGAAGAAGGGCGCCGAGCCGTTCACCGCGGTGGCCGGAATCGACTTCGAGGTGCGCCGCGGCGAGGTCTTCGGCTTCCTCGGGCCCAACGGCGCGGGCAAGAGCACCACGATGCGGATGATCGGCTGCGTGTCCCCGAGCACGGGCGGCAGCCTGCGGGTCTTCGGCATGGATCCGGCCGCCGACGGCCCCGCGATCCGGGCCAGGCTCGGCGTCGTGCCTCAGGAGGACACCCTCGACACGGAGATGCAGGTACGCGACAACCTGCACGTCTACGGCCGCTACTTCGGCCTCCCGCGCGCCGTGATCAGGGAGCGCACCGAGCGGCTGCTGGAGTTCGTGCAGCTCGCCGACCGGGCCCGCGACAAGGTCGAACCGCTCTCCGGCGGCATGAAGCGGCGGCTGACCATCGCCCGCTCGCTGATCAACGAGCCGGAGATCCTCATCCTCGACGAGCCGACGACCGGCCTTGATCCGCAGGCCCGGCACGTGGTGTGGGACCGGCTCTACCGGCTCAAGCAGCGGGGCACCACGCTCATCCTGACCACGCACTACATGGACGAGGCCGAGCAGTTGTGCGACCGGCTGGTCGTCATGGACAAGGGCCGCATCGCAGCCGAGGGCGCCCCGCACGAGCTGATCGCCCGCTACTGCACCCGCGAGGTCCTGGAGCTGCGTTTCCCGCTCGACGAGCAGGATCAGTCCGCCCAGAAGGCCGCCGGGATCGCGCAGAAGGTGGAGGTGCTGCCGGACCGCGTGCTCATGTACGCGGACGACGGCGACGGCGCCCTGCAGGCCGTACGGGCCCGCGGGCTCGAACCGCTCACCGCCCTGGTGCGCCGCTCGACCCTGGAGGACGTGTTCCTCACCCTCACCGGCCGCACCCTGGTGGACTGAGGCGGTGATCGACATGTCCACGATGGAGACGCCGGCGCCGATCGGCTCCGCCGCGCACCCGGCCGGGCGACCCGGAGCGGCCCGGCTCGGCTACCGGCAGTTCCGCTACTGGATCACCTTCACGCGCCGCACGTGGCGCAGCGGGTTGCTGTCCGCGATCTGCGGGCCCGCGCTCTACCTGACCGCGATGGGGGTCGGTCTGGGCACGCTCGTGGACCACGGCAACGGGCTGCCCGGCGGTGTGCGTTACCTCGACTTCGTCGCGCCCGGCGTGCTGGCGGCCACCGCGATGCAGAATGCTTTCGGCCTGGGCACCTATCCGGTGCTCGGCAGCGTCAAGTGGTTCGGCAACTACCGGGCCGCGATCAATACTCCGCAGCGACCGCAGGACGTGGTCGCCGGGCACGCCGCGCTGTCCCTGCTGTGGTGCGCGGGCGTGACGGGGATATTCTTCGCGTTCATGAGCGGCTTCGGCACCGTGCACGCGGGCGTCGGCCTGCTGGCCTGGCCCGCCTCCGTGCTGACCGCCGCCGCCTTCCTGATGCCGATCATGGCCTACGTCGTCACCCTTGAGGACGAGCAGAAGCTCAACACCCTGTTCCGCTTCGTGATGACCCCGCTGTTCCTGTTCTCCGGGACGTTCTTCCCGTGGCGGCAGCTGCCGGGCTGGGCGCACCCGATCGCGTACGCCACCCCGCTGTGGCACGGCGTCGAACTGTGCCGCTCGCTCACCCTCGGCACCGCGGCCTGGGCCGGGTCGCTGGTGCACGTCGCCTACCTGCTCGCCTTCGCCGTCGGCGGCTACCTGGCCGCCCGGATCACCTACCGTCGGCGGCTCTACCGCTGAAAGGAGAAGGCGCACTTCCGGGCTCGCGGCTGCGAACCGCCGGAGGGCATCCAGCGAATGAGAACACTGTTTCGCGGGCCGGCCCTGACGCTGTCCGTCCTGCCGATACCGTCGACCTGACGCCCTTTCAGAACGAGGCGTCAGCCTGGGAGGTGAGGTGCCGGTGAGCACCTGGTCCGAGTATGCGGTCTGGTGGCAGTTGCACCCGCTCACCTTCCTCGGCGCCATACCGGCGGCACCGACGGCCGTGGGTGACGCCACGGTCGAACACAGGCTGGACGGCCTCGAGCCATGGCTCGACTACCTGGTGGAGCTCGGGTGCAATGGCCTGGCCCTGGGGCCGATCTTCGCCAGCGAGTCACACGGATACGACACCACGGATCACTACCGCATCGATCCCAAGCTCGGCACCGACGAGGACTTCGCGCGCCTGGTCGAGCGTTGCCGGGCACGGGGCGTGCGGTTGCTCCTCGACGGGGTCTTCAACCATGTCGGACGCGGCTTTCCCGCCTTCCGCGACGTCCTCGAACACGGACGCGCCTCGCGGTACGCGTCCTGGTTCCGGACCGACTTCGACGAGCCCGGGACCGATGGCGACGGGTTCGCCTATGCCTGCTTCGAGGGACATCGCCACCTGGTCGCCCTCAACCACGCCGAGCCCGAGGTGCGGGAGTACGTCAGTGGTGTGATGCGGCACTGGCTGGAGCGCGGGGCCGACGGGTGGCGCCTGGACGCGGCCTACGCCGTCCCACACGACTTCTGGCACGAGACCATCGGCCGAGTGCGCGGCGAAGGGCACCAGAACGCCTGGTTCGTCGGGGAGTACATCCACGGCGACTACACGGCGGCCGTGCGGGAGGGCGCACTGGACTCGGTGACTCAGTATGAGCTGTGGAAGGCCATCTGGAGCAGCCTCAACGACGGTAATTTCTTCGAGCTCGCATGGGCCCTCGACCGGCACAACGGCTACACGGACGCCCAGCTCCCGCTCACCTTCGTCGGCAACCACGACGTGACGCGGCTGGCCAGCCGCCTCGAGGACGAACGCTGCCTGCCGCACGCGCTCGCGATCCTGCTGACCGTGGCGGGCATCCCGAGCATCTACGCGGGCGACGAGCAGGCTTTCCGCGGCGTCAAATACGAGCGCGCGGACGGCGACGCCGAGATCCGCCCGGCCTTCCCGCCGCAGGGACCGGCCGGGCTGGCACCACACGGCCGGCCGGTCTTCCGGCTGCACCAGGACCTGATCGGCCTGCGCCGCCGCCATCCGTGGCTGGTGCGCGCCCGCACCAGGGTCCTACGCCTGGAGAAGCTCGCCTTCGCCTACGAGGTGCGGGACCCGGACGGCGACGCGGCCCTCGCGGTACTGCTCAATCTCGCCGACCGCGAGCAGGTCTTCCCGGTCGGGCCGGCGGGCGCCAGGAGGATTCTCGCCAGCCGCGGATCCGGCTGGAACGGGCTCGTCGAGGCGCACGGCTGGGCGATCCTCGACCTGCGCCCGTAGCCCATGAGCCGCTGTGTCCATGAGCCGCTGTGTCCATGAGCCGCTGTGATCATGAGCTGCTGTGTTTACGAGCCGCTGTGATCTCGGACGCCGTCACGACAGCAGCAGCCGGCCCAGACGGCGGGTGGCCACCGCGAGGCCGGCGGTGCCGAGCAACGCCAGGTAGACCGCGCGCCAGAGCAGCGCCGGACCCACCGCCCCCAGCGTCAGCCCTCTGACGATCTCGATGCCCTGATAGAGGGGTGTGCACTCGACGAACAGCTGTACCCAGCGCGGATAGACCCCGAGCGGGAAGAAGGTCGTGGAGAACAGGAACATCGGCATCATCGCCAGGTTGATCCAGTCGAAGTCCTGCCAAGACCTGAAGAACGTCGTACAGCCCATGCCGAGACCGGCGAAGGCGTAGCCGATCAGCACCGCAGCGGGCAACGCCAGCGGCGTCCACGCGGACCGGGCGGCACCGAATCCGGCCGTCACCGCCAGGAACGCCGCCGCGTACAGCGAGCCGCGCAGCAGCGCCCAGCAGACTTCGCCGAGCGCGATGTCGCCGACGCCCAACGGTGTGGAGAGGATCGCGTCGTACACCTTCGCGTACTTGATCTTGAAGAAGATGTTGAAGGTCGAGTCGAACACAGCGCCCTGCATCGCCGCGGTGGCCAACAACGCGGGCGCCACGAATTCGACATAGGTCAACGGCCGCCCGCCCGGACCGGTCACGTGCGGGATCAGCTTGCCCAACCCGACGCCGATGGACAGCAGGTAGAAGACCGGCTCGAAGACACCGGAGACCAGGATCAGCCACGCGCGACGGTAGGCCAGCATGTTGCGCTCGATCATGTGAAGCGAGCGCTTTGAGCCGAAGCCAAGGGAGACCGGCATCGAACGCGGTGCATACGTGAGGCTCATCATCTCTCCCCGTCAGCTGCGCAGAGCACACTCTAGGACAGAGCCGGCCGCCCGTCCGAACGAATAACCGAGACGGCAGCGCCTACAGCGGGTCGGCCGGTGGGCTGCCGGGACGAGGGCACGCAGCGGCGGTGTGTACCCTGGTGCGCGCGCCGCGGCCTTCGCGACGGATACTGGCATGCGTGTCCGACTCGGCGGCGGCCCCGCACCTGACCCGCGACGACCTGCGCTCGCCACGCTGGATCGCCGCGCACGTCGGCATCGCCGCGCTCGTCGTGGCGTTCCTGCTGCTCGGCCGCTGGCAGTGGCACGTCGGCCACAGGATCGCCCCGCTGACTGCGCACCAACTGGCCGCCTGGCGCAGCCCGGTGCCCGCATCCTCGCTGATCACCGCGGACGGTGTGGACGGCACGAAGATCGGGCAGGCGGTCACCGCGACCGGGACGTACGACGCCACCCGGCAGCTGCTGGTCCCGGGACGTACGCTCGGCGGCCACGCCGGCTACTACCTGATCACCCCGCTGGTCACCGCGCCCGGACAAGCGATCGCGGTCAACCGCGGCTGGCTGCCGGCCGACGGCGCCGCCGAACCCGCCATACCGGCCCCGCCGCCCGGCCGGGTCGCCGTCACCGGCTGGGTCGCCGGGTCGGAGTCCGCAACCGGGTCCGTCAACCAGAACGGCATCGTGCAGACTCTGGCGCCGAGACCCGCGGCCGGCCCGCACGAGGTCGGCGTGATCTCCGCGGCGCAACTGGTCAACCTGTGGCCTTACCACCTGCCCAACGGTTACCTCTCCGCCACCGACGCCGCGTCGCTGTCCGGCGCACTGACGCCGGTCCCCGCGCCGCTCCCGCCGCACGGCACCACTTGGGACCTGTTGAACGTCGGCTATGCCTTCCAGTGGTGCGTGTTCGCCGTCGTGACCGTGGGCTGGTACCTGCTGCATTGGCGCCGTGAACTGCGTGCCTCGGCGGCACTGGCCGAGGCGAGGGCCGATCACCGTGACGGCGCGAGCGTGCGCGGCGACGACGGGCAGCCGGGGCGCGATATGGAGATGCCGGAGCCCGCTGCCTTGGATAGCCGCGCCGCCGCGGCTCAGCGCGAAACCGGTGAGTCCGCCGGCTGACCCTGGGCCGGTATCCGGGCGGTCTGCCGCGCGTCGATGTGCTTGAGCGTCCGGACCGCCACGTACGGCGAGAGACCCGGGATCAGCCCGGCGAGCGCCATCAGCGCCATGTGCGGGATCGACAGCCGGTACACGAACGCGGTCGCGATGCACAGGATGACGTAGATCGGGTACAGACCCATCCCGTGGACCATGCCGACCACCTTGTCGACCTCGCCTGCGTGCGCCCAGTACTTCAGCGGCATCCCGACGAACACCAGGACCACCATCATCACGCCGGTGGCCCACGCGAAAGCCACGTAGGCGTTGACGAGCGGCGAGCGCTTCGCGGGCGGGGCGGCTGCCATCATCGGGACCTCACGGGGACTGGGAGGGCTGAGCGGACGTCTGGAAGCAGCGTAATCAACCGGACCGGAGCGCGCCGACCCGGGGGACCGGACGGCGGCGTCCGGCAGGGCCGTGAACGGCTACGGATTCCGGCCACATTCGGAGCAACGCCGCGGCCCTGGACGGAACGCGCGTGCCAAGGGGCCCCCTACTCCGATAACGTCGTCTCCATGTCCGAGACGACGCCGTCCGCACCACCCTCGCTGAACGGCACCCAGCCGACGCCCGTCCAGGTCCGCGCGGCCGCCGAGGCGCTCAAGAGCGCGATCGACAGGCACCTGGCCGCAGTCGAAGCGAGGAGTGACGAGCTGGACCCGGCGGTACTTGAGGCATTCGACGCCTTGGCCGCGGCGGCCGAGGAGTACGACGAGCTCCTGTACACCGTGCACGACGAGGTCACTCCCTTCGACGTGGTGCCCCCCGAGTCGGATGCCGTCTACACCGGCCCGGAGCAGGTCGAGGCGTTTTCGGTGTACATCCGGCGGGACTTCCTGGTCTCCGACCCGGAGGCGCTGGCCGCCGCGGCGGCCGGTGTCGCGGAGGACTTCACCCCGCTGGCCGGCGACAACCGCGCCGCGATCGCCGAACTGTTCGACGCGTTCGACGCGGATGAGATCTCCTACCGCGCCGACGAGCTCGGCCTGGAGGCGGTCGAGGCCACCACCTGGGTCGTCGCAACAGAACCCGAGGTCGCGGGCGGTTGGGACGATGACCCGTTCTCGGAAGTCGACGTGCAGCGGCTGCTGTACCGGGTCGACCTCGTCGACGAGGACGAACTGGACGAAGAGGCGCCGGACGAGGAGGCCGAGGACGAGATCGGGCTGCTCGACGAAGACGCCGACGGGATCCAGGACGAAGGCGACGGGGGCGCGGCACCGGGCCGCGGGACCCGCATCATCCGCTAGGCCAGGGCTGGTCCCGGGTGCGTGCGGAGCCGGTTTCGGCCCGTCCCGGGCGCAGGGTGTTATCGCGTGATTACGATCACCTCAAGTCTGATCGTCACATTGTGCAAATTCTCGGTGACTACGTGGCAGAATGGCGGTGGCGACCGGAGAAGGCCGCCGATCCCCGAGGAGGTCTCCCTCGTGCCGGCGGACATGCTCACCGCGAAGATCGAGTACGGCTTCGAACAGCTCACAGCGCGCAGTAACGGGGTGCTCGACGGCCCCTCGCACGTGGCGATGGGCCGGCGTGCGGCCGCCGCGATCGGTTACGCGCTGGGTTCCGAAGACGAAGCGCGGATGATCGAGGCGTACCTGAACCTCTGGCGGGTCGTGCACCTGCCGCACGTTCCCCCGGGCTCGCGCGGGCTGAATCGCGCGGAGTTCCTCCATTCCCTCCTGACACTCGCCAACTCGACACCCACCCACCGCGCGGCCACCCTCGGCGCCCTCGCCGAAACTTTCTTCGCGCTGGCCGACGCGGACCGCGACGAGCGGGTGAACCGGGAGGAGTACTGGGCCTTCCAACACGGCCACTTCCCCGAGGTTCCCCGGACCGCGCTCGCCGAAGCCTTCGACCACCTGGACACCGACGGTGACGGCTACCTGTCCCGTGAGCAGTTCAGCAGCGCGATCGTCGAGTTCTGGACCAGCCGTGACCCGGACGCCCCGGGCAACTGGTTTCTGGGTCGCCCCGTGTACCTCGGCCCGTCGTCAGACGGTGAGACGCTGCAGGGGACGGCAGCGACGCCTGCCGGGCGCCCGGCGCGCGACGATTGGCCAGGCGTCATGGAAGCCCGCGTTCGCTCCTGACCCGGCGCGGGACGCCGATCCGTCGTGCCTCAATCCCGCAGCGCGTGCTTGAGCCGTGTGCGCCGGGGATGATCCGGGACCTTTTCCACCGCGTCCGCCAGCGCGCGGCCCGCACCGTGCACCACGGTCAGGTGCCGCGTCGCCAGGGTGATGGCGCCCAGCGCCAGCGCACGGGTCAGCTTCGGCGCCGCCTCGGCGTCGAAGACGGCGACCACCGCCGGCCACCGTCCGCCCTGGGCCTCGGCCACGGTCAGCGCCCAGCCGTGGCGCAGGGCGCGCACCTGCGTGGCCGGGATGGCGGGCGACGCCGCGGGCGCCGCCGAGCCCTCGCCGGAGGGCTGACGCTGCTCGTGCGGCGCATCCCAAGTGATCGTCAGGCCATCCGTGTCCCCGTCATTCACCGTGCCGGTCTCACCGCCGAGCAGACCGTGTTCCCGTAGCGGCGCTACCACGACGACCCGGTCTCCCGCGTCGAACCCGCCGCAGAGGCCCGGCCCCGGATTCAGACGCTCCTTGAGCGCCGCGTTCAGCGCCGCCGCGCCCGCTCGGCCGTCCGCGTCCACCGCTACGACCTGCACCTGACTCCCGGACAGTTCGAAGGCGCGCGGGATGGAGTCCACCGCCACCTGGACCGCGCGGTGCACGGCCTCGCCGGAGTCGCGTACCGGCACGATCACCACCTCCTTGGAACTGGCATCCGGTCCCTGCAGCAGTTCCTGTGGTGGCAGTCCGCCGTGGCGTACCGCGTCCGCGAGCGCACTGAGCGGACCGGTCGGGCGTCGTTTGAGTTCCACGCGCGGTAGCCGGCCGCCGAACCCGGGGTCCTCGGTTTCCAGCAGGTCACGGAAGAACAGTCCGGGGCCGGCCGCCTGAAGGGTCGCCGGGTCGCCGGCGAGCACTACGTGCGCCCCGTCGCGTGCCGCCTCGAACAGGGCCGTGCCCAGGTCCAGCCCGAGCAGTTGAGCGTCCGCCACCACCAGCACGTCGGCCGCGCCGATGCGTTCCGGATCCTCGACCAGGACCCGCGCGTCCACCGCGTCCGCGCCGATCCCGGCGAGCGTCCGCAGTCCCGCGGCCCAGGGGCTGATGAGCAGCGTGCCGGGGAAGCACTGCGCGAGATCCGCGAGCCGCTGCCCTTCCGCGCCGGTCACCATCGTCAAACCGTGCTCGGCCACCGCCGCGGCCAGTGCGTCGGTCGTGGCGGAGCCCTGCTTCGGCTCGACCGGATCGGGAGTGGCTGCCAGCCGCTGCGCCGCCTCCGCGGCGCACTGCTCGGCGAACGCCCAGCGTTCGACGGCCAGCAGCGTGCGGTCGCTGGTCAGCATCGCCGCCGGATCGTCGTCGTCCTCGGCGTCCGCGCGCTCGAAGTCCTCGATCTCGGCCTCTTCGGCATCCTCGGACAGCGTCAGCGGCTGGGCGAACGCCAGCGCGGCGCCGTGCTCGATGGCGTCGGCGATCGCCCCGGTCGCGTCCGCCACGCCGAGCGTGCGCAGCGCCGCGGCGATCGTGTCGGCGCCCTGCACCGTGTGCCCGCCCAGCGCGGCCGCACGGCGCAGCAGCCAGGAGATCAGGGCTCGGGTACGCCGCGGATCGCCCGGTTGGGCACCCTCGACGATCACCCTGGCCAGGGCATCCGCGGCCTTGGGCGCGATCCCGGGCACTTCCAGAACACACCAGGGGTCGGCGGCGAGCCGGTCGGCGGCGCCCCCGCCGAGGGTCTGTTCGATCCGCGCGGTCATCGCCGGCGGCGCTCCGGCGGCGGACAGCCATGCCGCGAGCCGCTCGGGATCCGTGCCCGAGGTCGTTTCAGCGTTCGCGGCCGCGTCGCCGGGCGGACGGACCGGTTCGGTCCCCCGGGAGGCCGGCGAGGCTTCGCCGCGACCGGGCCGCCCGCCGATCGGTTCGCTGCCTGCGTCAGGCGGCGTCACCTCGAACGAGCCCTCCGCGGAATCTCCCGCCGCGGCGGCCGGTCGGTCCCCCTCATGCATCGCGTCCTACCCTCTGTTCCAACCGTGGTCCGGATAACCGAGCTGTGGCGCCGAGACGTCGTCCAACGCCTCGCGGATCGTCTGAGGCAGCAGCAGTTCCTCAGCCGCGAGCGCGCCGCGCAATTGCGCCGCGGTGCGCGCACCGACGATCGGCGCCGTGACCCCCGGCCGGTCGCGCACCCAGGCCAGCGCCACCTCGACCGGCGCGACCCCGAGCCCGTCCGAGGCCGTGGCGACCGCGTCCGCGATCCGGCGGGCCGGTCCCTCAAGGTACGGCTCGACGAACCCGCCGTAGCGGTCCGAGGCGCCGCGGGAATCCGAGGGGATCCCGGTGCGGTACTTGCCGGTCAGCACGCCCCGCCCGAGCGGCGACCAGGGCAGCAGGCCGATCCCCAGAGCCAGCGCCGCCGGTGCGACCTCCCGCTCCACACCGCGCTGCAGCAGCGAATACTCCATCTGCGCCGAGGCGACCTGCGCCCGTCCGGGAACGGCCCGCTGCCACGAGGCCGCAGCCGCCAACTGCCAACCAGAGTAGTTGGACACTCCGACATACCTCGCCTTGCCCGACGCGACCGCGGCGTCGAGAGCCGAGAGGGTCTCCTCGATCGGAGTGTGATCGTCATACGCGTGCAGCTGCCACAGGTCGACGTAGTCCGTGCCCAGCCGCGTCAAGGAGGCGTCCAGCGCGGAGAGCAGGTGTCCGCGCGAGGCGTCGAAGCGCCGCGGGCTGTGCGGGACCGAGACCGCCTTGGTGGCGATCACGACCTCCGAACGGATGCCTTCCACCAGCCGACCAAGCAGTGCCTCGGACTCGCCGTCCGCGTAGACGTCCGCGGTGTCCACCAGCGTGCCCCCTGCGTCGAGGAAGGTCTTGAGCTGATCGCCCGCGTCCGCCTCGTCGGTGTCCCGGCCCCAGGTCATCGTCCCCAGACCCAGGCGGGAGACACGCAGGCCGGTGCGCCCCAGATGTCGCTGCTCCATAGCTGTGAATGTACTGGCTGGGCCCGCCTCGCCGCTGGCCCCTCACCTGTTCGGCTGTGGACAATCAGGGCTCGTCGCTCGTTCGGGCGATGCCTCCGGCTGGCTCGACGAGCTTGTTACCGGCGGGTAGGGTAAGCGGCGATATCGGTCGTCAGATGCGGAGCGGCGATGAAGCTGGGCGTGAATCTCGGATACTGGGGCGCGGGAAACGACGCCGACAACCTGGCGCTGGCCCGCGAAGCCGACCGGCTCGGCTACGCGGTGTGCTGGACCGCGGAGGCTTACGGCTCCGATGCCGCGACCATCCTCGCCTGGGTCGCCGCGCAGACCGAGCGAATCGACATCGGCTCCGCGGTGTTCCAGATTCCCGCCCGCACCCCCGCGATGACCGCGATGACCGCCGCCACCCTTGACTCACTCTCCGGCGGCCGCTTCCGGCTCGGGCTCGGGGTCTCCGGTCCGCAGGTCTCGGAGGGCTGGCACGGCGTCGCATTCAAGGCACCGCTGGCACGCACCCGCGAGTACGTCGACATCGTGCGTCTCGCCCTGAGCCGCCGGCGGCTTTCCTACGACGGCGAGCACTTCAAGCTCCCGCTGCCCGGCGGTCCCGGCAAGAGTCTCCAGCTGACGGTGCATCCGGTACGCGAACACATCCCGATCTATCTGGCCGCGGTCGGCCCGAAGAACCTGGAGTTGGCCGGACGCATCGCCGACGGCTGGCTCGCGGTGTTCTTCTCCCCGCAGTACGCCGGCGAGCAACTGGCCGCGATCGAAGCAGGCCGCAAGCAGGTCGGTAAGGACCTGCGGGGCTTCGACGTTGTCCCCACGGTCCCCGTCGTGATCGACGATGACATACAACGCGCGGCCGACCAGATCCGGTGGTATGCGGCCCTGTACATCGGCGGAATGGGCAGCCGCGAGCAGAACTTCTACAACCAACTCGCCTGCCGCATGGGTTTCGCACAGCAGGCCGCGCGCGTGCAAGAGCTGTACCTCGCCAAGGAGCACCGTAACGCTGCTGAGGCGGTGCCCTTCGAGTTCATCGACGCCACGAGCCTGCTCGGCCCCCCGGAGCGCATCGCCGCGCGGATGAAGGAATACGCGGCGGCGGGAGTCACCACGCTGAGCCTCTCGCCGTTCGCCGGGGACCTGGACCAGCGCCTGAAGACGCTGCGAGTCTGCTCCGAGGCACTGAGCGCCGCGGATCTCGCCGAGTAAAGCGTCACAACGTCCGCGGGCCGCCGGGCGGCGTCCCCCACCGGCGGCCCGGGTTCGAGCGCACCACTACCGGCGGGTACGTTGGAGCGATGACGACAGTCCTGCTGATCCGACACGGACGCACGACCGCGAACGCCTCCGGGGTGCTGGCCGGCCGGACCCCGGGCATCGACCTGGACGAGCGCGGCCGCACCCAGGCCGAGGCCCTGGCCGCACGCTTGGCAGCCGTACCGCTGGCCGCCGTGGTCAGCAGCCCGCTCGAACGAACCCATCAGACCGCTGAGGCGTTGATCGCCGCGCGGCCGCCGGTTCCGCTGCACCTCGACGAGCAGCTCACCGAGTGCGACTACGGACACTGGTCCGGCCGCGACCTCAAGACCCTCGCCAAGGAACCGCTCTGGAAGACCGTCCAGGCGCACCCGGCCGCGGCCGTCTTCCCCGGGGGCGAAGCGATGGCCGCGATGTCGGCCCGCGCGGTCACCGCGGTCCGGCGATGGAACACGGAACTCGGCGAACACGCCACATATGCTGTCGTCACCCACGGCGACATCATCAAGTCGATCGCCGCAGACGCGCTCGGCATGCACCTGGACCTGTTTCAGCGGCTCCAGGTAGATCCCTGCTCCGTTACCGTCATCCGGTACACCGCAACCCGCCCCTTCATCCTGCGGCTCAACGACACCGGCGGGGACGTGGCCGCACTCATCCCCCCGAAGCGCCGCAGCAGGCGTGCATCCGCGCGCGCCAACGCGGCGGAAAGCGACGCCGCCGTGGGTGGCGGTGCAGGCGCCTGACAGAACCGCGTAGGCTCAGACTCGACGTGAGCGTGTGATCCGAAGCCGTCTGGCGGTACGCGGCATGCCGCGATGCGAGGCCCGGAACACGCTGCATGCGGGGTATGGCGACGCGCGCAAACGCGGCGAGAACGGGATGCGGCTTGTCGCCGCGACAAAGGGCATTGAGAGGGAGGCTGACACCGTGCCGAGGCATCTGTTCGTGTACGACCCGCCGGAACGGTTCGTGGCCGGCACCGTCGGTGAGCCCGGCTCTCGTTCCTTCTTCCTACAGGCCCGTTCCGGGCCGCGGATCACCTCGGTCGGGCTGGAGAAGGAGCAGGTGGCGCTGCTCGCCGAACGCCTGGAGGAACTTCTCGACGAGATCGTGCGGCGCACCGGCGGCAGCACCAGCGTGCCCGCCGCCGTGCCGGCCGACCTCGCCGACAACGACCCGCTGGACCAGCCCATCCTGGAGGAGTTCCGGGTCGGCTCCCTCGCCCTGGCGTGGGATGAGCCGCACGCCCGCATCGTGATCGAGGCAGGCGCGGTCACCGAGGACGAGAACCCGGCTGAGCCGCTGTCCGACGATCAGAGCGCCGAAGCTCCGGATGCGCTGCGCGTCCGGCTCACCGGTGGCCAGGCCCGTGCGTTCGCGGCCAGAGCACAAGCCGTGGTCGCCGCGGGCCGGCCGCCCTGTCCGCTGTGTGAGCTGCCCCTTGATCCCGAAGGACACGTGTGCCCGCGGCAGAACGGCTACCGGCGCCGGACGGCGGCGTGACCGACGCGCTGCGTGAGGGTGAGCTGAAGGTCGATGGCCGCTTGACCGACGCCTCGAACGCCACTCTTTACTGCGTGGCCGTGCTGGGCGAGGGCGACGAGAAGTCGACTGTCACGTGCGTGTACAAGCCGATCGCGGGGGAGAACCCGCTGTGGGACTTCCCCGACGGCACGCTGGCCGCGCGCGAAGTGGCCGCGTATGAGGTCAGCGCCGCGCTCGGCTGGGGGCTCGTGCCGGATACGGTGATGCGCGACGGACCATACGGTCCGGGCATGTGCCAGCGCTGGGTGGACACGGATGACGAGGCGCGACTGCTCGCCGTTCTGCCGGCGCGAGCCCGCGACGGCGACCTCGACGGATGGTGTCCGATCATCACCGTCCAGCTCGACGATGACGAGCAGGGCATACTCGCCCACCGCGACAGCGAGGCGCTACGTCGCGTCGCGCTGTTCGACGCCATCATCAACAACGCCGACCGCAAGGGCGGCCACCTGCTGCCGGGCACGGACGGGCAGGTCTACGCGATCGACCACGGCGTCTCCTTCCACGTCGAGGACAAACTACGCACCCTACTGTGGGGCTTCGCGGGCAGGCCGCTCGGCGAGTCCGAAGCGGCCGACCTGAAGCGAGTACACACCGACCACGCCCTCGCGGGCCGCATAACCGCGCTGCTCAGCGATCAGGAAACCGCAGCCTTCCGCGAGCGCGTCGCAGCTCTTCTCGCGGCCGGTCGGTTCCCCGGCCCGGAGGGGCGGCGTCGGCCGATTCCCTGGCCGCTGGTGTGAAGCGGGCCCGGTGACGGCTCCGCGGGTTGCTGGGCCCTCGCTCTTGATCGCGGCCAGCCCGTAGAGTGGAACGCATGCATGCCTGGCCGACGAACACCCCGCCGACCCTGCCCGGACGTGGCCAACCCCTCCGGCTCTACGACACATCCACCGGCAAGCGGATCGCGACTCCGGCGCATCGCGCAGAGGAGGCCAGCCCGGCGCGCATCTACGTGTGTGGAATCACTCCATACGACGCGACGCACATCGGGCACGCCGCGACGTACACCGCCTTCGATCTGGTGCAGCGTGTCTGGCGCGACGCCGGTCACGAGGTGCAGTACGTGCAGAACGTCACCGATGTCGATGATCCGTTGCTGGAGCGAGCGAACAAGAACGGCGCCGACTGGCAGGTGCTGGCGCTGAGCGAGACCGCGTTGTTCCGCGAGGACATGACCGCGCTGCGCATCCTGCCTCCATATCGGTACATAGGCGCGGTCGAAGCGATTCCGCTCGTAGTCGAACTCGTCGAGCGCCTGTTGGCGTGCGGGGCGGCGTACCGGGTCGACGAGGATGTTTACTTCGACGTGCACAGCGACCCGGGCTTCGGCTCCGTCTCAGGGGTCGACCCCGCGCTGCAGGTGAAGGTGTTCGCGGAACGCGGCGGCGACCCGGACCGGCCCGGGAAGCGCGACCCGCTGGACTGCCTGCTGTGGCTCGCCGCACGCCCGGGAGAGCCCTCCTGGCGCACTTCGCTCGGCGCGGGCCGCCCCGGCTGGCACATCGAATGCGCCGCGATCGCGCTCGAGTACCTCGGCAGCGGCATCGATGTGCAGGGCGGCGGATCCGACCTGGCGTTCCCGCATCACGAGATGGGAGCGGCCGAGGCGCAGGTGGTGACCGGCGAACGCCCTTTCGCCAGGGTTTACGCACACGCCGGCATGGTCGCTCTGCACGGCGAGAAGATGTCCAAGTCCAAGGGCAATCTGGTCTTCGTCTCCAAGCTGCGTGCCGCCGGCCACGAGCCGATGGCGATCCGCCTGGCGATCCTCGCGCACCACTACCGCGAGGACTGGGAGTGGCTCCCCGCCGACCTGGAGGCCGCGCAACGGCGCCTGGCCCGCTGGCGCGCCGCCGTCTCCAGGCCGGACGCCATCCCGGCTGACGCACTGCTCGCGAACCTGCGCGATCGGCTCGCCGACGACCTGGACACCCCGGGCGCACTGACGGCGGTGGACGCCTGGGCCGACTCGGTGCTCGCGGGCGGCGCGGCGACCGAGGCGGAAGCCGACAGCGGGGCCCCCGGCCTGGTCGCGCGTGCGGTGGACGCCCTGCTCGGCGTCGCGCTTTGATCGCCGGGCGCCGTGGGAGCGGTCATATCATCACGGTTAATTGGATCTGCTTGCCCGCGGCGTCGACTTCTGTCTAGTCTGTCTAGGTGGAAGTGTGAACGCCGGGACCGGGAGGTTCGCCATGCCCATCGCGAAACCGGACGCGCACTGGCAGATCCAGGAAGCGAAACAGCGGTTCAGCGAGCTGATCCGGTCCGTCCAGGCGGACGGCCCGCAGTTCGTCACCAAACACGGGGAGGAGATCGCCGTCGTGATCGACATCGAGGAGTACAACCGCCTGCATCATGCCCGAGGACCGAGGCGGACCTTCAAATCCTGGCTGCTGGACGGCCCGACGATCGACGACGAGTTCGTGGAGCTGATCAACGACCGTCCGAAGCATTACGCCTCTGCGCAGGACCTCGACCTCTTCGGGGATCTCGATCCGGAAGAGTGACCGTGTACGTACTCGACACCAACGTACTTTCCGAGGCGAGAAGACCGTCGCCGAATCGGCGCATGCTCGCCTGGCTCGCCTCCGTACCGGACCACCGGTTACACATCAGCGTGATCGTCATCGGCGAGATCCGGCGCGGGATCTTGATGCGCGCCAAGACCAATCCGCACGACGCTCAGCGGCTGGACCTGTGGCTCGACGAACTCATCGACGACTACGCGTTCGGCGACCGACTGCTGCCGGTGACCCTCGAAGACGCCCTGACCTGGGGCCGGATCACGGCGGGCAACAAGCATCTGCCGGAGGCGGACGCGCTGATCGCCGCGCAGGCGCTCTCCCGGGACTGGACCGTCGTGACGCGCAACGCCCGGGACTTCGAGCGCACCGGAGCCCGGCTGCTCAACCCGTTCGAATTCGAAGGCTGACAATCGGTGTTCCCGGCACGGAGCACCGCGGGCCGGCGAGCCGCTCGCCGATCCCGCCGATGATTCTCTCCTGAAAAGCGCTGCCGGTCTTTTCTCGGTATCCTGGCACCTGAGCCGGGCCGCCCCAGCAAGGAGCAGGCCAGTCGTGACGGCGACGGGTGGGATCGGATGGCCATCTTCCGGGCATATGCCAAGGTGCTGGAGCCCGATGACCCGGCGATGCGGATCTACGAAGCAGGCCTGCGCACCTGCCCTGGGCCACCGGGAGTCCTTCTCGCCGACGTGCTGCTGCGGACCGGCGGCGTCTACGAGACGATGGCCGCGCTGTCGCCGAGGTTACGCGATGACATCCGCGAGGTCGCTGAACTGACGTCGGACTCGCACCTGCTCGCGATCGCGGATCTGACCGAGGTGCCCGTGTCCCTCGGTCACCTGCGCGGCCTGGACCCGCGTACGCGCATCGTCATGAGAACAGAGCTCTGCTATGAGGGCGACGAGGGCGTACGGGTGAGCAGGCCCAGACGGCGCCGGCCGGCCGTGGCTACGATCATGCCGGACGGTACGGTCGTCGCCGGGGACGCGTTTCCGCATCATCGGTGACGTCGTGACGAGCCGGGCTCACCGCCCAGCGATCCGGCTGGTGGCCGGTCCACGCCCATGGCCCGAGCCCAGAGTCCGGTGTTACGCCGGGCCGTCCTCCGCGGAACCGCCCCGTCGGCGCCGCTCGTGCCGACGCAGATACCGCTCGAACTCACGGGCGATCGCCTCCCCGCTGGCCTCGGGAAGCTCAGCGGTGTCCTTGGCTTCTTCCAGGGTGCGGACGTACTCGGCGACCTCCGAGTCCTCCGCCGCCAGTTCGTCCACCCCGCTCTCCCAGGCGCGCGCCTCCTCGGGCAGATCGCCCAGCGGGATCGTCAGATCCAGCACGTCCTCGATGCGCCGGATCAGCGCCAAAGTCGCCTTCGGGCACGGGGCCTGCGCCACGTAGTGCGGAACCGCCGCCCAGAAGGAGACCAGGTCGATCTCCTCCTGCCGGGCCATCTCCTGCATGACCCCGTTGATCCCGGTCGGGCCCTGCAGGGTCGGCTTGTCCAGCCCGTGCGCGCCCTGGAGTTCGTCGTTGTTCGACGAGCCGCTCACCGGCACCGGCCGGGTGTGCGGCACGTCCGCCAGCAGAGCGCCCAGCGTCACGATCGTGCGCACGCCCAGGTCGCGGGCGAGGTCGAACAGTTCCTCGCAGAAGGAGCGCCACCGCATGTTCGGCTCGATGCCGTGCACCAGGACGACGTCGCGCAAGCCCGTCGTCTCGCCCGCCTCGTCGTTCTGCTGGACGCCGGCCGGATCCGGCGCGTGCGGCTCCGGCTGCGCCGACTCCGCCTGGGCGCTGGCGATGCGCACCCGGGCCACCGAGAACCGGGTGGTCGGCCAGACGATCTCCCGCTCGCCGTCGTCGTCCAGGGCCAGCACGGGGCGGTTTACCTGGAAGTCGTAGTACTCCTCGGCGTCCATCGCGCCGAACAGGTCCGCATCCAGGACCTCGGCCAGATGCCGGACCGCGTTGGACGCGGCGTCCGCGGCGTCGTTCCACCCCTCGAACGCCGCGACCATCACCGGGTCGACCAGCTCGGGCAGCTCCTCGAGCTCGATCACCCGCGCCTCCTCGTCCTTCTCGGCCCTGCGCGACGCACGCCCAAGGCAGCAGCAGTACACGATCTCATACACAAAACACACTGCCAGGCGTTACGCCGCCACGGCGCGCGCCGCTCTCAGCCTACGCCCGTGAGACGCTTCGCCGCTGAGCGCGCGCTCGCCGCTACCCTTGATGAGCTAAGCACGGGGGGGGTTTCCCAGGCACGGAAAGGACTGCCCATGGTTTCCACCGCAGCGCAACTGCGCCGCGCGTTGGCCGAGCGCGTCGTCGTGGCCGACGGGGCGATGGGCACGATGCTGCACGCCCAGAACCCCACCCTCGACGACTACGAAGGCCTGGAGGGTTGCAACGAGGTCCTGAACGCCACGCGGCCGGACATCGTCCGCTCCGTACACGACGCCTACTTCGCCGTCGGCGTGGACTGCGTGGAAACCAACACCTTCGGCGTGAACCTGACCGCGCTCGGAGAGTACGACATTGCGCACCGGATCTACGAACTGTCCGAAACCGGCGCGCGCCTGGCCCGCGAAGTCGCCGACGGTTACAGCACCCCGGACCGCCCGCGCTGGGTGATCGGCTCGATCGGACCCGGCACCAAACTGCCCAGCCTCGGACACATCTCCTACTCGGCTGTACGCGACGGGTACGAGCAGGAGGCCGCGGGCCTGATCGCCGGCGGCGCGCACGCCCTGCTCATCGAGACCAGCCAAGACCTGCTGCAGACCAAGGCCGCGATCATCGGCGCTCGCCGCGCGCTCAAAGCAGCCGGAACCGACCTGCCGATCTTCGCGCAGGTCACGGTCGAGACCACCGGCACCATGCTGCTCGGCAGCGAGATCGGCGCCGCGCTGACCAGTCTTGAATCGCTCGGCGTCGAGCTGATCGGGCTCAACTGCGCCACCGGGCCGGCCGAAATGAGCGAACACCTGCGCTATCTGGCCAAGCAGGCGCATATCGGCCTTTCCTGCATGCCCAACGCGGGCCTGCCGATCCTGACCAAGGACGGCTCGGCCTATCCGCTCAGCCCGTCCGAGTTGGCCGACGCGCACGAGACTTTCACACGCGAATACGGGCTCTCCCTCGTCGGCGGCTGCTGCGGCACCACCCCCGAGCACCTTCGCCACGTCGTCGAGCGGGTTCGCGGACGCGAACTGGCCCGCCGCGCGCCCAAGCCCGAGCCCGGCGCCTCCTCGCTCTACCAGAGCGTCCCCTTCCGGCAGGACACCTCCTACCTGGCGATCGGCGAGCGCACCAACGCCAACGGCTCCAAGGCGTTCCGCGAGGCGCTGCTGGCCGAGGACTGGAACGCCTGCGTCGAGATCGCCCGGGCACAGATCCGCGACGGCGCCCACATGCTCGACCTGTGCGTCGACTACGTCGGCCGCGACGGGGTCGCCGACATGCGGGAGGTCGCCGGGCGGATGGCCACCGCATCCACCCTGCCGATCGTCCTGGACTCCACCGAGCCCGCGGTGCTGCGCGCCGGGCTGGAACTGCTCGGCGGCCGCAGCGTGGTCAACTCCGTCAACTATGAGGACGGCGACGGCCCCGACTCGCGTTTCGCCCGCATCGCCGCCCTGGCGGCCGAGCACGGCGCCGGGGTCGTCGCGCTGACCATCGACGAACAGGGCCAGGCGCGCACCGCCGAGCACAAGGTGGCCATCGCCGAGCGGCTGATCGCCGACCTCACCGGGAACTGGGGGATCCCCGAGTCCGCCATCCTGGTCGACTGCCTCACCTTCACCATCGCCACCGGCCAGGAGGAGTCCCGCCGCGACGGCCTGGAGACCATCGGGGCGATCCGCGAACTCAAGCGCCGGCACCCGGACGTGCAGACCACCCTCGGCCTGTCCAACATCTCCTTCGGCCTCAACCCCGCCGCCCGGCAGGTGCTCAACTCGGTCTTCCTGCACGAGTGCGTCGAAGCCGGCCTCGACTCGGCCATCGTGCACGCCTCCAAGATCCTGCCGATCTCCCGCATCCCGCAGGAGCAACTGCAGGTCGCCCTCGACCTGGTCTACGACCGGCGGCGCCCGGAAACCGCGGACGAGCCCGGCTACGACCCGCTCGGCCGCTTCCTCGATCTGTTCGAGGGGGTCTCGGCGGCCTCGGCGAAGGCCACCCGCGCGCAGGAACTGGCCGCGCTGCCGCTGGAGGAGCGGCTTCAGCGGCGCATCATCGACGGTGAACGCAACGGGCTCGAAGCGGACCTCGACGAGGCGTTGACCGTCCGCCCGGCCATCGCGATCGTCAACGAGGTGCTGCTCGAAGGCATGAAGACCGTAGGCGAACTGTTCGGTTCCGGGCAGATGCAGCTGCCGTTCGTGCTCCAGTCCGCCGAAGTCATGAAGACCGCCGTGGCGCACCTCGAACCGCACATGGAGAAGACGGACTCCTCGGGCAAGGCCACCATCGTGCTGGCCACGGTCAAGGGCGACGTGCACGACATCGGCAAGAACCTGGTCGACATCATCCTGACCAACAACGGCTACACCGTCGTCAACCTCGGCATCAAGCAGCCGGTCTCCGCGATCCTGCAGGCCGCCGAGGAGCACGCCGCGGACGCGATCGGCATGTCCGGCCTGCTGGTGAAGTCCACCGTGGTGATGAAGGAGAACCTGCAGGAGATGAACCAGCGCGGCGTGGCCGCGCGCTGGCCGGTGCTGCTCGGCGGCGCCGCCCTCACCCGCGCCTACGTCGAGCAGGACCTCGCCGAGATCTACGAGGGCGAGGTGCGTTACGCCCGCGACGCCTTCGAGGGGCTGCGGCTCATGGACGCCGTCGCCGCGGTCAAGACCGGAGCCCCCGGCGCGGCCCTGCCCGAGCTGCGCAAGCGCCGGGTTGCGCAGCGGGCCTCGGCCGTGCTCGCAGAGCCGGACGAAATGCCCGCGCGCTCGGACGTGGCCACCGACAACCCGCTCCCCACCCCGCCGTTCTGGGGTACCCGCGTGGTCAAGGGCATCCAGCTGGCCGACTACGCCTCCTGGCTCGACGAGCGCGCCACCTTCCTCGGCCAGTGGGGTCTGCGCGGCAGCCGCGGACCCGAGGACGGCCCCTCGTACGATGAGCTCGTGGAAACGGAGGGCCGGCCGCGGCTGCGCATGTGGCTCGACCGGCTGCACACCGACAACCTGCTCGAAGCGGCCGTCGTCTACGGCTACTTCCCCGCGGTCTCCAAGGGCGACGACCTGATCATCCTGGACGAGGGCGGCAACGAACGCACCCGGTTCACCTTCCCGAGGCAGCGGCGCGACCGGCACCTGTGCCTCGCAGACTTCTTCCGCCCGAGCGACAGCGTCGACGTGCAGGGCGGCCAGAGCGATGTGGTGGCCTTCCAACTGGTCACCGTCGGCTCCCGGATCGCCGAGGAGACCGCGAAACTCTTTGCGGCCAACGCCTACCGCGATTACCTCGAACTGCACGGCCTTTCCGTCCAGCTGACGGAGGCGCTGGCCGAGTACTGGCACGCGCGGGTGCGCGCCGAACTCGGCTTCTCGGGACAGGACCCGGCCACCATCGACGGGATGCTCAAGCTCGAATACCGCGGCGCGCGTTTCTCCCTCGGCTACGGGGCCTGCCCCAACCTGGAGGACCGCGCGAAGATCGTCGAGCTGCTCGATCCCGCCCGGATCGGCGTCACACTCTCCGAGGAGTACCAGCTGCACCCCGAGCAGGCCACCGACGCCATCGTGGTGCACCACCCCGAGGCGAAGTACTTCAACACCTGATCCCGCAGCGAGAACGGGTGCGGTCGGGGCGCCGCGCGCAGAACGCCGCGCGCGGAACGCCGCGCCCCGACCGAGCGCGGCGCGACCGACCGGAAAGCAGAACCTTGCCCACACCGCCCGAGGCAGTGCTGTTCGACATGGACGGCACCCTGATCGACTCAGAGCCGCTGTGGTTCGACACCGAGATGTCCATCCTCGCCGACCACGGCTTCCTGCTCGGCCGGGAGCACTGGGTCAACGTGCTCGGCAAGCCCAACGATGTGGCCGTCCGGTACCTGCTGGACATCAGTGGCATCGCGCTGACCCCCGAACAGTTGAACCAGCGCATCGAGGACGCCATGGTCGCGCGCCTGAGCGAAGGGATCGAGCTGGTCCCGGGCGCGAAGGAGCTGTTCATCGAGCTCGAGGCGGCCGGCGTCCCCACCGCGCTGGTCACGGCCTCCTCGCGGCGCATCGTCGAGGCGAGCCTCGGCTCGATCGGTGCGGACCGCTTCCGGCTGACCATCTCGGGCGACGACGTCACGAACGGCAAGCCGCACCCGGAGCCCTACCTGGCCGCCGCGCGCGAACTCGGCGTGCATCCGACCCGCTGCGTCGTGATCGAGGACTCGCCCAACGGATCGCGCTCGGCGACCGCCGCCGGCTGCCGGGTCCTGGTGGTTCCGCACGCGGCGCCGATCGAGCCGCACCCGCTGATCTCAGTGGCCGGCTCGCTCGCCGAGGTCGGCATCGACCGGCTGCGCGGCCTGTTCGCCTGATGACGGGCCCGGTCACGAAGCCGGAGTGAACTCCACGACCGGCGCGGGCGGCACCTGGCCGCCGTGCGCCGGGCACCCGGCCTTGAACGAGCACCAGTCGCACAGTCGCGACGGACTGGCGGGCCACTCGCGCCGCTGCGCCGCCGCGCGGATCGCCGCCCACACCGCGGTGATCTTCTGTTCCATGCCGCGCAGATCCTGCTCGTCCGGATCGTAGGTGAGGACGTCGCCGCTGCCGAGGAAGATCAACTGGAGCCGCTTGGGCACCACGTCGCGCAACTTCCACAGCACCAGGGCGTAGAACTTCATCTGGAACAGGTTCTTGGCCTCGTAGGCCGCCGACGGGGCCTTGCCTGTCTTGTAGTCCACCACGCGCAGCAGTCCGTTCGGCGCGACGTCCAGCCGATCCACCACGCCGTGCAGGACGAAGCGCTCGTCCCCCTCGCCGACCACGGCCCGCACGAACCACTCCCGCCGGGCCGGTTCGAGCCGGTTCGGATCCTCCAGGGTGAAATAGCGCCCGAGCAGAGACTTCGCCGTGGCCAGCCAGTCCGCCAGGTCCTCAGGCGCGCCGAACAGCTGCCCCAACCGCGGATCCTTCACCAGCAGCCGGTCCCATTCCGGCTGCAACAGCGCCGCGGCCTCGTCCGGTGTGCGCCCGCCGGCCGGCAGGTCGAACAGCCGGTCCAGCACCGCGTGCACGAGGGTTCCACGCGCCGCGGCGGCGTTCGGCGGCTCCGGCGACTTGTCCACCACGCGCAGCCGGTACAGCAGCGGACACTGCATGAAATCCCCGGCCCGGGAGGGCGAGAGCGCCGAAGGCAGGCGCACCGGGACATCCACATCGAACAGCGTGCCGGATTCGGTCCCGCCACAGCCGGGTGACTTGATGACCGCCGGAGCTTCGGCTGCGACTGCCGCCGGTGCGCCGCCGCGCTGCGCGTCACCCCTTGCCGCCGTGGCGGACTCCGCCGCCGGGCCGCGCTCCGCCGCCGGGTCGTCCTCCGCCGTCACTGTGCCCTCCATGCCGGGAACACTAGCTCAGGGCACCGACAATCCCTGCCCGCCACAGCCCGCGCCGCCATATCCACGTAGCATCGCCTACGTGAGCGACACGAATCCGAACGAGGGCGATTCCAGCGGCAACCCGGAGCAGACCCCGCCGCCCGGCGCCGGAAGGCCCTCGGGCGGCGGTCTGGCCATGGGCCGCCCCTTCGGTATTCCGATCGTCGTCTCCCCGACCTGGTTTCTGATCGCGGCCTTCATCACCTTCTACTTCGGTGAGCAGTTCAAGAACACCAGGCTCGGCGACCGCGTGGGGGAGGGCCGCTACCTGGTCGCGTTCGGCTTCGCCGTGCTGCTCTACCTGTCCGTGCTGCTGCACGAGCTGGCGCACTCGGTCGTGGCCAAGCACTTCGGTCTGCCGGTGCGCCGCATCGTGATCTACTTCCTGGGCGGGGTCTCCGAGATCGAGCGGGAACCCGAGTCGCCCGGCCAGGAGTTCGCGGTCGCGATCGCGGGTCCCGCGCTCTCCTTCACGCTCGCCGGCGCCTTCTGGGGCATCTGGGAGGCTCTGCCGTCCACCTCGGACGACACTCCCACCGCGCTGATGGTGGTCATCTACCTCGTTTCCGCGGTGTGGACTGCGAACCTGGTGGTCGGCGTGTTCAACATGCTGCCCGGACTGCCGCTGGACGGCGGCCGGGTGCTGCGCTCCGCGGTCTGGGCGGTGACCAAGAAGCCCATGAACGGCACCGTCGCCGCGGCCTGGGCCGGCCGGGGCCTTGCGGTCTTCGTCCTGCTCTTCTCCATCTGGCAGGGCCGGGGCCAGTCCGGAACCGGCGCCGACCTGTACACGATCATGTGGGCCGCGTTCATCGCCTCCTTCATCTGGATCGGCGCGAGCCAGTCGCTCACCGTCGCGCGGCTGCGCGACCGCATCCCGCGGCTCCAGGTGCGCGCCCTCACCCGCCGGGCCATCCCGGTGAACGCGGACATGCCGCTGGCCGAGGCGCTGCGCCGGGCGGCAGCCGCCGGTGCCCGCGCGGTCATCGTGGTGGATCACGCGGGCAAACCCACCGCGATCGTGCACGAAGCCTCGGTGACCGCGACGCCGCCGGAGCGGCATCCCTGGGTCCAAGTCGGGGCGCTCTCCAGGGCGCTGCGCCCCGGGATGACGCTGACCACGGACCTGTCCGGCGAGCGGCTTCTGGCCGCGCTGCGCGCCGCGCCCGCGCCTGAGTACCTCGTCACCGAGCCCGGCGGGTCGATCTACGGCGTGCTGGCCGCAGCCGACGTCGAGCACGCCTTTCTCAACGGCTGAGCCTGAACCGTTCGGCCGTCGCTGTGCGGTACCTCCGGCACGGCACCTACAGTCATATCCGTGCCTTGACGTCGATGTCCCGCGGGTAGACTCCCGCCCGTGAGTGAAACCCCCAGCGCACCGCACGGAGCCGAGCACCGCCGCGGCCCCTTCAAGCCCGGCGACCTCGTTCAACTGACCGACACCAAGGGCCGGCACCACACCTTCCCGCTCCAGCCGGGCAGGCAGTTTCACACTCACAAGGGCTCCGTCGACCACGATGCCCTCATCGGAGCGGTTGAAGGCGTCCTGGTGCGGTCCAGCGGCGGTATGGACTACCTAGCCCTGCGGCCACTGCTGGCCGATTACGTGCTGTCGATGCCCCGCGGCGCAGCCGTCGTCTATCCCAAGGACGCCGCACAGATCGTGTCCATGGCCGACATATACCCGGGCGCGCGGGTCCTGGAAGCCGGGGTCGGCTCCGGCGCTCTGACCTGCACGCTCCTGCGTGCGGTAGGCGACAGCGGTGCGGTGTACTCCTACGAGCGGCGCGAGGACTTCGCGATGATCGCCGCGAAGAACGTGCGCACCTTCTTCGGCGGGGAACACCCGGCCTGGACCCTCTGCGTCGGCGACCTGGTCTCGGCGATCCGGCCTCAGGAGGTGGACCGCGTGGTGCTCGACATGCTCGCACCGTGGGAGTGCATCGACTCGGTCGCCAAGGTGCTCGTGCCCGGAGGCGCGCTGATCTGCTACGTCGCGACGACGACGCAGCTGTCGCGGACGGTTGAGACCCTTCGGGACCATGGCCGCTTCGCGGAACCGGCCGCGACCGAGACCCTGTTGCGCACCTGGCACGTCGAGGGTCTCGCGGTCCGTCCCGACCACCGCATGGTCGGGCACACCGGTTTCCTGGTCACCGCCCGGCGTATAGCCGACGGCGTGGACCTGCCACCGCGCCGGCGTCGGCCCGCGAAAGGCGCGGACGGAGAAGACACCTGGGCGCCGGACGCTCCAGGCGACGACCGCGAGGCGCAGTCCGCCGCGCGGGAGGCCCGCCTCGCCCGCCGTGGCGAGCTGCCCTAGACACAGCGTTGGGGAACGTGTCCGGGCCTCGGCTTACCGCCGCCTTCGGCCACGTTCCCAAGGCTGCCTAGAAGGGCGGTTACTCCGCGTCCGGGCCGGCGACCATCTTCCCGTCACCGGCCCGGCGCACGTGAATGCAGTCGCCCGGGCATTCCTTCGCCGAATCGATCACATTCAGTACCAGGTCGCCCGGAACGGGAACTCTGGACCCCGGCGCGCTCTGCAACTCGCCCGCGCCGTCTTTCACGTACGCGAGCCCGTCGATGTCGAGTTCGAACACATCGGCGGCGTATTGGGCGCACAGGCCGTCGCCGGTGCACAGGTCCTGGTCGATCCAAACCTCAAGCTCTTCGCCGCTCATCCGGAACGCCAACCATCCCATCCGCGTTGTGGTCACCAACGACCCTAACAAGTCGAACCCGGACGGCGTCGCGCGCGTGTCCCGTACGCCGGGACGCCGCTCCGGAAGCACCGCCCGGACAAATAAGCATGGACACACGACGAACGGGGGAGTAATGATCGAGTCCCGCAACCGATCACGCCCGCCGGAAGGCAGGCGCACTGATCCGAACGGGTGCCCGCCATGTCACATGAACGAGCACTGAAGGGGGAATCGTGTTGATGGCAGTGTTGCCGGCTCAACGGGGGACGACCGAGGTGGCGACCCGGCCACGAGGAGTCCCCGGAACCGCCGAAACCCGAGCTGTGAGCGAGTCTTCAGTTTGGGCCGGGCGTACTCCAGGTAGGGTCGTAACGTCGCAACACTCCGCGAGGAGGTGAGGACCGTGCCAGCCCACGAAGACGACAAGCCGTTGCGCAATCCCGGTTCCCGGTCTGGTCGCGGCGGACCGATGGGTTCCGATCCCGATCCGATGGCCCAGGTCGCGTACCTCGAACAGGAGATCGCCGTGCTGCGGCGGCGCCTGGCCGAGGTGCCCAGGGGCGGCCGCGCGCTCGAAGAGCGCGTCGGCGAGCTCCAAGCCACGGTCGCCGGACTGACCGCACAGAACGAGCGTCTCGTCGCGACCCTCCGCGACGCGCGCGACCAGATCGTCGCGCTCAAGGAGGAGATCGACAGGCTCGCTCAGCCTCCCTCCGGTTTCGGCGTGTTCCTGCAGGCCAACGAGGACGGCACCGCCGACATCTTCACCGGCGGACGCAAGCTTCGGGTCACCGTGACGCCGAACATCGAGCTGGCCGAGCTGCGTCCCGGCCAGGAGGTCATGCTCAACGAGGCCCTGAACATCGTGGCCGGCTTCGGCTACGAACGGGTCGGCGAGATCGTGATGCTCAAGGAGTTGCTTGAGGACGGCGAGCGGGCGCTGGTGATCGGCCACACCGACGAGGAGCGCGTGGTGCGCCTCGCCGAGCCGCTGCTGGACTCGGTCATCCGGGCCGGCGATGCCCTGCTGCTCGAACCGCGCTCCGGCTACGTCTACGAGCGGGTGCCGAAGTCCGAGGTCGAGGAGCTGGTGCTCGAAGAGGTCCCGGACATCGACTACCACGACATCGGCGGGCTGAGCGGCCAGATCGAGCAGATCCGCGACGCGGTGGAACTGCCGTACCTGCACGCGGACCTCTTCCGCGAGCACGAGTTGCGCCCGCCCAAGGGCGTGCTGCTCTACGGCCCTCCCGGCTGCGGCAAGACCCTCATCGCCAAGGCGGTGGCCAATTCGCTGGCCAAGAAGGTCGCCGAGATCAACGGCAAGGACAAGGGCAAGAGCTACTTCCTGAACATCAAGGGCCCCGAACTGCTCAACAAGTACGTCGGCGAGACCGAGCGGCACATCCGCCTGGTCTTCCAGCGGGCGCGCGAGAAGGCCAGCGAGGGCACCCCGGTCATCGTCTTCTTCGACGAGATGGACTCGCTCTTCCGCACCCGCGGCTCCGGCGTGTCCTCCGACGTGGAGAACACCATCGTGCCGCAGTTGCTCTCGGAGATCGACGGCGTCGAGGGCCTGGAGAACGTCATCGTCATCGGCGCGTCGAACCGCGAGGACATGATCGACCCGGCGATCCTGCGGCCCGGCCGGCTGGACGTCAAGATCAAGATCGAGCGGCCGGACGCCGAGGCGGCCAAGGACATCTTCTCCAAGTACGTCACCACGACCCTTCCGCTGCACCCGGACGACATCAAGGAGCACGGCGGCGACGAGAGCGCCTGCGTCTCCGCGATGATCCAGAGCACCGTGGAGCGGATGTACTCGGAGACCGACGAGAACCGCTTCCTGGAGGTCACTTACGCCAACGGCGACAAGGAGGTCCTCTACTTCAAGGACTTCAACTCCGGCGCGATGATCCAGAACATCGTGGACCGGGCGAAGAAGTCCGCGATCAAGGACTTCCTGGACCACGGGCAGAAGGGCCTGCGGGTCTCCCACCTGCTGGGCGCCTGCGTGGACGAGTTCAAGGAGAACGAGGACCTGCCCAACACCACCAACCCGGACGACTGGGCCCGCATCTCCGGCAAGAAGGGCGAGCGGATCGTGTTCATCCGCACCCTGGTGTCCGGGAAGAAGGGCGCTGAGACGGGTCGCTCGATCGATACCGTCAGCAACACCGGGCAGTACCTCTGAGCACGTGGCCGGCGCATCCATAGCCCCAACCGCGCCGCGTGTCGCATCCGTCTCCGGCGTGGGACGCCCGCGTCCCACGCCGGGTTCGACCAAGGGAGAACTCGTGCCCGTACTCGGTCCCGATCGTCGGCGCGGCGGCATAGGCTTGTCGTCATGAGCGTACAGCGCGTGATGGGCAGCGAGACGGAGTACGGGATCTCGGTACCGGGACACCCGAACGCCAACGCGATGCTCACCTCCTCCCAGATCGTCAACGCCTACGCGACCGCGATGCACCGGGCCCGCCGGGCGCGCTGGGACTTCGAGGAGGAGAACCCGCTGCGCGACGCCCGGGGCTTCGACCTGGCCCGCGAGCTGGCCGACGCCAGCCAGTTGACCGACGAGGATTCCGGCCTGGCCAACGTGATCCTGACCAACGGCGCCCGCCTCTACGTGGACCACGCACATCCCGAGTACTCGACGCCGGAGGTCACCAATCCGCGGGACGCGGTGATCTGGGACAAGGCCGGGGAGTGGATCATGGCCGAGGCGGCGCGGCACGCGGCCACCGTGCCCGGTTCGCTGCCGATCAACCTGTACAAGAACAACACGGACAACAAGGGCGCCTCCTACGGCTCCCACGAGAACTACCTGATGGCCCGCACCACGCCGTTCGCGGACATCGTGCGGCACCTGACGCCCTTCTTCGTCAGCCGGCAGGTGGTCGCGGGGGCCGGGCGCGTCGGCCTCGGCCAGGACGGGCGCGCCAACGGGTTCCAGATCTCTCAGCGCGCCGACTACTTCGAGGTCGAGGTCGGGCTGGAGACCACCCTCAAGCGCCCGATCATCAACACCCGCGACGAGCCGCACGCGGACCCGGAGCGCTACCGCCGACTTCACGTGATCATCGGCGACGCGAACCTGTCCGAGATCTCGATGTACCTGAAGATGGGCACCACCAGCCTGGTGCTGGCCATGATCGAGGACCGGTTCGTCTCGGTCGACTTCTCGGTGGACCAGCCGGTCAGGACGCTGCACCAGATCAGCCACGATCCGAGCCTCAAGCAGTTGGTGACGCTGCGCTCGGGCCGGAAACTGACGGCGGTCCAACTGCAGATGGAGTACTTCGAGCAGGCGCGCAAGTACGTCGAGGACAAGTACGGCGCGGACGTCGACGAGATCACCAAGGACGTGCTGGAGCGCTGGGAGTCCGTGCTCAGCCGGCTGGAGAGCGACCCGATGTCGCTGAACCGGGAGCTGGACTGGGTCGCCAAGCTGGAGATCCTGGAGGGCTACCGCAAGCGCGACGGGATCGACTGGGACAACGCGCGGCTGCACCTGGTCGACCTCCAGTACGCGGACGTGCGCCCGGCCAAGGGCCTGTACCAGCGGCTGGCGGCGCGCGGCCGCTTCGAGCGCATCACCACGGACGAGGAGATCCGCCGGGCCGTGGACCAGCCTCCGGTGGACACCCGGGCCTATTTCCGGGGCCGCTGCCTGGACAAGTACGCGGACTCGGTGGCGGCGGCGTCCTGGGACTCGGTGATCTTCGACCTGCCGGACCGCGAGTCCCTGCAGCGCGTGCCGACGCTCGATCCGCTGCGCGGGACCAAGCAGCACGTCGAGACTCTGATCGACCGCTGCCGCACAGCCTCGGACCTGGTGCGCGAGATCACCGGAAGTTAGACGGTGTTCTCGCCGGCATTCCCGGACACGGCCGAGTTCGCCCACAGCGTCCGAACGTGTGAACCGTTCAGGCATGGGGAAGCTGTGATCAAAGGCCCAGGGTCGGCCCGCCGCGGCATCGCAAATTCGCCTCCGCATGTCGGTGCTGCGGCGTAGTGTCTGATCATGGCCTCCGGTCCCTTCGTACGGCCCGGAAGCGTCGCACAACCCGGCACGAGCGTGTCTCAATGAGCAGAAGAAATGCGGGTGATCACCGTGGCGGCCAAGGACAGCGGCGGGCAGGAGCGCGCCTCCAAGCAGAGCGAGCAGGTCGACGATGAACTCGTCGACGAGACCGGCGACTTGAAGGAGCGTCACGCGAAGCTCTCCGAGGACGTCGACGACGTCCTGGACGAGATCGACGAGGTCCTGGAGACGGACGCGGAGAGCTTCGTCCGCTCGTTCGTGCAGAAGGGCGGTCAATGACCTGCGGTTCGGTCATCGCCGCCGGCGATCACGACGCGGATGAGGCCGGCATGACGCAACTCGCGGACTGGTGAGGATCGGCGGCGGCCTTGGCGGGTGCGCGCGGATTCCACGTGCGCCGACGTCACGCGCCCGGGCCAAAGCTTTCGCGGCGCTGCTCGCCGAGCAGGACGGCAAACGCCTGATCCGCGAGCGGCCCGGTCCGGAACACGCCGACCGCGACCACCGGGCGGGTAAGGTACGAGGCATCCTGCGCTTCAGCTGTGACCAAGGGCTCGGCAACTTCCGGGACGACATACGCAGTCTGATCCGCGCGGTCAACTATTTCTGAGAGGGAGCTCGTGGAAGGCCAAGGGGCAGGGCGGTTTCCAGGACGGGCGGCCGGGATCGGCGGCGGCCTGATGGGTGGCGCCTTCATGCAATCCGGTACGTCCTCGTTCACCGAGTTCCTCGCGGCGTACAACCCCGAGTATCTGCCGGGTCGCCGGATGGCCGCGCTCGGTGCGCCGGGCGGCGCGGTGCCTCTCGACGTGCCGCACGGCACCACCATCGTGGCGCTCACCTTCCCCGGCGGGGTGCTGATGGCCGGTGACCGGCGCGCGACCGCGGGGAACATGATCGCGCAGCGGGACATCGAGAAGGTCTTCCCCGCGGACGAGTACTCCGTCGTCGGCATCGCGGGCACGGCCGGCATCGCGGTCGAGATGGTCAAGCTCTTCCAGGTCGAGCTGGAGCACTACGAGAAGATCGAGGGCGTGGAGCTGTCCCTGGACGGCAAGGCCAACCGGCTGGCCACCATGATCCGCGGGAACCTGGGCCTGGCCATGCAGGGCCTGGCGGTGGTGCCGCTGTTCGCCGGGTACGACCTTGAGACCGGCGAGAGCCGGATCTTCAGCTACGACCCGGTGGGCGGACAGTACCCGGAGCACGGCTTCCACTCGGTGGGCTCGGGTTCGGTCTTCGCCCGCGGCGCGCTCAAGAAGCTCTACCGCTCCGACCTGGACGTCCGAGGAGCGGCCACGGCGGCCATTCAGGCGCTCTACGACGCGGCCGACGACGATTCGGCCACCGGCGGTCCGGACATGACCCGCCGCATCTACCCGGTGATCGCCGCGGTGACCGAGGAGGGCTACCGCCGGCTGCCCGAGGACGAGGTCTCCGAACTGGTTCACGAGGTCGTCGACGCGAGGCACCGCCAGCCCGACGGACCGCAGGCCCCGCTGCGCTAGCGCGGCCGCCTCCCGCCCTCTCAGACCGACAGACGACGAGGAAACATGACGACCCCGTTCTACGTGTCGCCCGAGCAGTTGATGAAGGACCGGGCCGACTATGTGCGCAAGAACATCGCGCGCGGCGGCTCGGTGGCCGTGCTCAACTACGACGGCGGCATCCTGTTCGTCGCGGAGAACCGCTCCCGGGTGCTGCACAAGATCAGCGAGATATACGACCGGGTGGGTTTCGCCGCGGCCGGCAAGTACAACGAGTTCGAGAACCTGCGGCAGGCGGGGGTGCGGCTCGCGGACACCCGCGGCTACCTTTACGACCGGCGCGACGTCTCGGCACTCGGGCTGGCGAACGCCTACGCCCAGACCCTGGGCACCATCTTCTCCGAGGCCGGCGGCAAGCCCTACGAGGTGGAGCTGATCATCGCCGAGGTGGGCGATCGGCCCGCGCAGGACCAGATCTACCGGCTCACCTACGACGGCTCGGTTGCCGACGCGCACGGCTTCGTGGTGATCGGCGGCGCGGCCGAGGAGGTCAGCCGGGTACTGGAGGGCAGCTACACCGAGGGCGCTCACCTCAGTGCCGCGCTGCGCACGGCCGTCGCCGCGCTCGGGCGCGACGGGAGCGAGACCCGGGAGCTGTCCCCGACCCAACTCGAGGTCGCGGTGCTGGACCGGGGGCGCAAGCGCGACCGCAAGTTCCGCCGCCTGGTCGGCGACCACCTGGTCCGGCTGCTGGCCGACGAGCCCGGCGCCGAGGAGGCCGCGATCGCGGAGAACGGCGACGGTGACGGCGCGCAGCCCGAGGCGCCCGAGCCGGCGCAGGGCGACATCCTGGACGACATCGACGAGGTGCTCGAGGACGGCGAAGACGGCGAGGACGACGCTGGTGACTGAGGCGGGTTGGCAGGTCGCGAGGGTGGATAGGTACTTGTAAGAGTCCACATACTCCCCCTAGGGACAGTTGAGGCGGTGGGGAACCGATGGACCGTCGGATTTTCGGACTGGAGAACGAATATGGGGTCACCTGTACGTTCCGTGGGCAGCGGCGGCTGTCTCCGGACGAAGTGGCCCGGTACCTGTTCCGCCGCGTCGTGTCCTGGGGCCGTTCATCCAACGTGTTCCTGCGCAATGGCGCCCGGCTCTACCTGGACGTCGGCTCGCACCCGGAGTACGCCACCCCGGAGTGCGATTCCATCGAGGAACTCGTGGTGCACGACAAGGCCGGCGAGCGGATACTGGAGGGGCTGCTCGTCGACGCCGAACGCCGGCTGCACGAAGAGGGCATCGCCGGGGACGTGTACCTGTTCAAGAACAACACGGACTCGGCCGGCAACTCCTACGGCTGCCACGAGAACTACCTGGTCACCCGGCATGGAGAGTTCTCCAGGCTGGCGGACGTGCTCATCCCGTTCCTGGTCACCCGTCAGCTGATCTGCGGGGCGGGCAAGGTGCTGCCGACCCCGCGCGGCGCGGTCTACTGCGTAAGCCAGCGCGCCGAGCACATCTGGGAGGGTGTCAGCTCCGCGACGACCCGCTCCCGCCCGATCATCAACACCCGCGACGAGCCGCACGCCGACGCCGAGCGCTACCGGCGCCTGCACGTCATCGTGGGCGACTCGAACATGAGCGAGACCACGATGATGCTCAAGGTCGGGGCGACCGACCTGGTGCTGCGCATGGTCGAGGCGGGCCTGGTGATGCGTGACCTGACCCTGGAGAACCCGATCCGGGCGATCCGCGAGGTCAGTCACGATCTGACCGGGCAGCGGCGCATCCGGCTGGCCAACGGGCGCGAGGTCTCCGCCCTGGAGATCCAGCGCGAGTACCTGAGCAAGGCCGCGGACTTCGCCGACCGGCGCGACCTGCGCACGAACTCGGTGGCGCGGGTGCTGGACCTGTGGGAGCGCACGCTGGACGCGATCGAGCTGGGCGACCTGTCCAAGATCGAGCGCGAGATCGACTGGGTGATCAAGTACCGGCTGATCCAGCGCTACCAGGAGAAGTACGACCTGGCGATCTCGCACCCGCGGGTCGCGCAGCTGGATCTGGCCTACCACGACATCAGCCGCCGCCGCGGCCTGTACTACCTGCTGGAGCGGCGCGGGATGGTCGATCGCACGGCGCGGGACCTGGACATCTTCGCGGCCAAGTCGGTGCCGCCGCAGAACACGCGGGCCAAGCTGCGCGGCGAGTTCATCAAGCGGGCCCAGGAGCAGCGCCGGGACTTCACGGTGGACTGGGTGCATCTGAAGCTGAACGACCAGGCGCAGCGCACGGTGCTGTGCAAGGATCCGTTCCGCTCCGTGGACGAACGCGTGGAGAAACTCATCGCCTCCATGTAGGGCCTTGTAGGGTTGGGCCCGTGGTACACAAAAGGAAGATGATCGTCCGGCGGGCCGTCGCGCCGCTGGCGCTGGCCGCGGCATTCGCGGCGGGCTGCAGCTCGGGCTCCGGTCCCAAGCAGTCCCCGGGTTCCGGGCTGCCCCAGGTGACGGGAGCGGTAGGCCAGAAGGCGGTCATCACGCTGCCGAGCGGGGTGGCCGCGCCGGCCAAGTTGGAGACCAGGACGCTGGTTCAGGGCAGCGGGGCAACTCTGGTCAGCGGACAGCTCGCGGCGGTCAACTACACCGTCGTGAACTGGACCGGGGACAAGGCACTCGGCGACACCTATTCCGCCGACGGCGGTAAGACGCCGAACCAGCCGCAGGTCGTCACGCTCGGTTCCACCGGCCTGCTGCCGGCCTGGAACACGGCGCTGACCGGCGCGCGCATCGGCAGCCGGATCGAGATCGTGGCGCCGCCCGCGGACGCGTTCGGCAGCCAGGGCAACGCGCAGGCCGGCGTCGGGCCGAAGGACGACCTGGTTTTCGTGCTCGACGTGATCGGCGGCTACGAGGCGTCCGCCGACATCACGGGCAAGCAGGCCACCCAGGCCGGCGCCGGGCTGCCGACGGTGGCCGGTGATCCGGGTGGCGGGAACCCGAAGGTCACCATCCCCGCGGGCGCCAAGCCGCCCGCTTCGCTCGTCGCCGACACGCTGATTCACGGCAGCGGTGAGGCGGTGCAGAGCGGTCGGACGCTCCTTATGCAGTACACCGGCGTGGACTGGAACACGGGCAAGAACTTCGATTCCTCGT
The DNA here is from genome assembly GCF_018283645.1 of Actinocrinis puniceicyclus. Lineage (GTDB taxonomy): Bacteria > Actinomycetota > Actinomycetes > Streptomycetales > Catenulisporaceae > Actinocrinis > Actinocrinis puniceicyclus. The sequence goes on from NZ_JAGSXH010000002.1 coordinate 81,019, forward strand.
TCACCCGCAAGCAGGCGTTCAGCACCACGATCGGCGCGGGCAAAGTGATCAAGGGTTGGGACGACGGCCTGGTCGGCAAGCATGTCGGCGACCGGGTTCTGCTGGTGATCCCGCCTTCGCTCGGCTATGGGCCGTCCGGCGGCCAATCCTCGGCGGGCATCGGCGCCAACGACACTCTCGTCTTCGTCGTCGACATCGTCGACGCTCTCTGAGAGACGCCCTCTGACGCCCGGTAACCAGGCGGTCGCATCCCTCCCCGGGAGGCGACCGCCTGGCTGCCGTGTCAGCCGACGCCGAGCAGGTCCACCACGAAGATCAGAGTCTCGCCCGGCTTGATGACCGGCGGCGCGCCGCGGTCTCCGTAGGCCAGGTGCGCCGGGATGGTCAACTGGCGGCGGCCGCCTACCTTCATCCCGGCCACGCCGCGGTCCCAGCCCGCGATGACCCGGCCCTTGCCGAGCGGGAACTGGAACGGGGCGTTGCGGTTCCAGGAGGCGTCGAACTCTTCGCCGGTCGAGTGCGAAACCCCCACATAATGCACGGTGACGTTGTGGCCCGCGGCGGCCTCCGGGCCGTCGCCCTCCCACAGATCCCTGATTTCGAGGTCGCTCGGCGGCGGACCCTCCGGGAAGTCGATCTCCGGCTTCTGCAGCGTCATCTCGGCTCGTTCCTCTCTCAATGCTTCCGTCTTTCCGTTCCCTACCCTGCCACAGCGGGCCGGTCGGGGTGGGCGCCCGGTGCGCGCGGTGCGCGAGCCGTCCGGGCCCGGATCAGGCCGCCAGCAGCGCCGCGGCCAGGCGTCCCGCGGCCGCCGCGGCCAGGAAGTTGGCCCGATCGCGCTGCGGCCCGCGGCCCATCGTCGACAGGCCGACCGGGCTGGCGGCCAGCGCCTCGTCCAGCCCCGCGCAGTCGACCTCGCGCACCGCGTGCCGCGCTGTCAGCGCCCTGGCCTGCTCGCGGACCGCATCCCAGAACGGCCCGGCCTCGTCCGGCACGGCCAAGTCCGCGCGGCACAGCGCCACGCGGCCGTAGGAGGTGAGGCTGTGGTGACTCAAACCCCGGTGCCGTTCTCGCGCGTCGGCCTCGGAGACGCGCAGCACGCCGACCGGCCTGCCGCCGAGCACCCCGGCCGCGTTGACCGCCTCGCCGCAGGCCACCCCGGAGAAACCCCAGCGGGTGCCGGTGCCGAGATTGCCCGGGCCCTGCGTCACCACGGCGATGTCGGCGTGCAGGATCAAGCGCGCCGCCAACAGGCCGGTGTGCACGGTAACGGTCTCCAGATCCCCGCCCAACGCCTGGCCGACGGTGACCGAGCCGGCCAGCCAACCGGCGTCGCGCAGGCCCGCGACCGTTCGGGAGAACCAGAGCGGCAGCGCCCCGCCGTCGCTCATCACGTACGCGATCCGGGTGCCGGGCCGGTCGGCCAGGATCGCCGCGCACACGGCGGGTAGCGCCGAGTGAAGGTCGGCGGTGATCACCGGCATGCCGTCGAGAGAGTCGGCGTCTTCCAGCAGCGCATGGTGCGGGGAGTCCTGCTCGTCCGCGCCCAACACGATGGCTTGCAGCGGTGTGTAGCGCGCCTTGACCAGGTGGCCCGGACCCGGCGGGGCGTCCTCGGGCAGCCGGTCCGGCACCGCCACGACCATTGCGTATCCGCCGGTGCCCAGGCCCATCGTCTGCGCGGTGGTGTTGAGCAGTACCCGGTCCCCGAGCACGGGTTCGCCGGTCAGCAGCGGATAGGCCAGCGCCTTGACCGCGGAACCGTCCACGTCGACGGTCAACTCGCGGGCTCCGCGCCACGCGCGGCCGAAGGCGGTCACTCGCCCTGCTCGCCAACTGATCACGGCGGACAAGCCTATTCGGTATTGTGCGTCCTTTGGTGCGAAAGCACATGCGGACGCAGTAGCGTCGGAGACGCACCGTTGGCACGGGGCGCAGCGGCGACGAGGAGGGAGCCGGCGTATGCCAGCGAGCAAGACCGAGCGGCTGGTCAACCTTGTGATCTGCCTGCTCGCGTCGCGGACCTTCGTGACGAAGGAGCGGTTGCGCACGACCTTGGAGCCGTACCGCAACTGCCCGACGGACGAGGCATTCGAGCGAATGTTCGAGCGGGACAAGGAGGAGTTGCGCGAACTCGGTATCCCACTCGAAGTGGGAACAGTCAGCGCACTGTTCGAAGACGAGGTCGGTTACCGCATCGCCCCGGGGGAGTACGCGCTTCCGGAGTTGCACCTGGAGCCGGACGAGGCTGCGGCGATCGGGATCGCAGCGCGGTTCTGGCAGCAGGCGACGCTGGCACAGGCCGCCTCTTCGGCGCTGCTCAAGCTGAAGGCGGCGGGACTGGACGTGGGGGAGGCCGCGCCCGCCGGGATCGAACCGAGGGTGCGCGCGGAGGCCCCGGCCTTCGAACCGCTGCTGGAGGCGGTCTACGACCGTCAGGTGGTGCGCTTCTCCTACCGTCGTTCGGACGGCGAGGTGCGCGCCCGCGAGGTCGAGCCGTGGACCATCGACTCGTGGCGCGGACGCTGGTACCTGGCCGGCTACGACCTGGGCCGGGACGACGCGCGGGTCTTCCGGCTCGACCGGATCACCAGCCCGGTCCTGCTCACCGGTCGTGCGCCGCAGCACAAGGTGCCGGACCGGCTCGACGTGCGCGCGCAGGTGGACGCCTTCGCCGTGCGCAGCAGCGGCGACCTGGGCCCGGCGACGCTGCGCGTGCGAGAGGGCACCTGCTTCCCGTTGCGGCGCGGGGCCGGCTCGGTGGTCGAGGGCGAGGACGGCTGGGACACGATCGTGATCACCGCTTACGCGGACACGGCGGGCTGGCTGGCCGAGTACGGCCCGGACGTGGTCGTGCTGGACCCGCCCTCGCTGCGCGCCGCGGTGATCGCCAGGCTGCGCGCGATCGCCCGGCCCGAAGCGACGTCCGCCGGCGCGGCGGTCGCCGGACCCATCCCGCCGGCCAGGCACGCCGGCCCGGCCGAGCGCCGCAAACCGCTGGAGGTGGCGTCGTGAGCACCGCGGTCTCGCAGGTCGAGCGGCTGCTGAACCTGGTGCCGTACCTGCTCAGCCACCCCGGCAGCACGGTGGAGCAGGTCGCGCAGGAGTTCGGGGTCAACGCGAAGCAGGTCGCCAAGGATCTCAACGTGCTGTGGTTCTGCGGGCTGCCCGGGGGCTTCGCGGACGACCTGATGGAGGCGCACGTCGAGGAGGGCGGCGCGATCCATCTGGAGAACGCCGCCGAGCCGATCGTGCGTCCGCTGCGGCTGTCCACCCGGGAGGCGGTGGCGTTGCTGGTGGCGCTGCGCGCGCTGGCGCAGGTGCCGGGGATCGCGGACCGGGACGCGCTGGACCGCGCGCTGGCGAAGCTGGAGAGCGCGACCGGGGAGGCGGCGCGGGTCGCGGAACGGCTTTCGGTCGCGTTCGAGGCCCGCGACGTGGTCTTCGAGGCGGCTCAGCGCGCGCTGGCCGAGAAGCGGCTGGTGCACCTGCGGTACTACGTCCCCTCGCGGGACGAGGTGACCGAGCGGGACGTGGACCCGATGCGGGTCGCGCTGCTGGCCGGGCGGGCTTACCTGGAGGGCTGGTGCCGGGCGTCCGGCGCGGTGCGCGTTTTCCGCCTGGACCGCATCGTCGGCATAGAGGTGCTGGACCAGCCGGCGCAACCGCCCGCGGACGCCAAGGGCCTGGACCTGACCGAGGAAGCGCCCGCCTCGGCGTTGCGGGTCGGCCAGGACGCGCCGCTGGTGACCCTGGAACTGGCCGCGGAGGCCCGTTGGGTACCCGAGTACTACCCCTGCGAGAGCGTCGCGGAGGACCCCGGCGTTGACGGGTTTCTGCGCGTGACGCTGCGCGCGGCCGACCAGGACCGCATCAGAAGGCTGGTGTTGCGGCTCGGCGGCGCGGCACGGGTGCTCGGCCCGCAGGAGTTCGCCGACAAGGTCCGCGACACGGCCGCGCTCGCGCTCGCGGCGTATGGAGCGGACGCGCCGGCGTGAGCGGGCATTCGGCCGACGCCGGCACGCCACAGGGCAGTGCGGAGGTCGGCGGCACGGCACACGCGAGCGGCACAGTAGCTCTGCGCGTGCGCTGCGAGTCCTGCGGCCCGCGCGTCGTCACCCTGTCCTCGGTGCGGCTGGTGGGGCGGTCCGGGCGCTGGGAATACGTGTTCACGTGCCCGGGCTGCAGGGCGCGCGTGCACAGGTCTGCCGACGAGGCGTTGCGGGCGGCGCTGCGCGGAGCCGGGGTGGCCGAACTGAGCTCCCCGGATACCGGCGACTGCGCGTCTTAAGGCAGCAGCTACCAGGTAAGGTCGTCTCGTGATGGTCTGGGTGATCGTCGGGGTGAGTCTCGCCGTACTGGCACTCGCCGCGATCGGCTATTTCGCGTTCGGCGTTTTTCTCGCCGCCAAGGGCCTGTCGCGCGAACTCGGGCGGGCCTCGCGGCTGCTGGCCGATGCGGCCGCGCCCGTCACGTCCGCGCTGGCGCAGTTGTCGCTCGGCGAGGGCTCCGGGGCCGGTGCCGGGGCCGGCCGGCAACGGGCGGACCGTTGACAACAGCCGCGACCGGCTGAAACCTTAAGGCGGCGTGGCGGTGCGTCGCACCGCGCCCACGTACTGGCCGTCGAAAGGGCGCGTCACGATGTTGCTGCGTGCTGAGGGACTCTTCCTGCTCATCGCGATCGGCCTGATCCTGTTCGGCTGGAGGCGGTTGCCCGGAGCGATGCGCGACCTGGGCAGGACCCGCCGTATCCTCAAAGCCGAGGCGCAGGCGCTGCGCGACGACGTCCCGCCGCCGCCGAAGCGCACGGTCGTGGCGGATCCGCAGGATGTGGTCGACCGCACCCCGGGGCGCCCGCAATAGCAGGCTGTAAACGATCACGACGACGAGAACGGGTGGCACGGGACGTGGCTGGTAAGGCCGGACGCTCGGCGGACGACGCGGCGCGGATGCCGCTCATGGAGCACATCCGTGAGCTGCGCTCGCGGCTGATCAAGTCGGCGCTGGCGCTCGTCGTCGCCGGTATCGTCGGCTTCGTCTTCTACCGCCACATCGTCAACATCCTGGAAACCCCGATCTGCGACATCAAGGGTGTGCACGGGGTCGGGACGCCCAACAAGGACTGCAAGAACGGCGTGCTGGTCCTGGTCGGCGTGAGCGCGGGCATCACCCTGGCGTTCAAGATCGCGATGTTCTCCGGCATCGTGCTGGCCGCGCCGGTCTGGATGTACCAGATGTGGGCCTTCCTGGCGCCGGGGCTGTACAAGAACGAGAAGAAGTACGGCCTGACCTTCGTCGGCGCGGCCATCCCGCTGTTCGCGGCGGGCGCGGCGTTGTGTTACGTGTTCTTCCCGACCATCCTGCGGGTGCTGATGGGCTTCGTGCCCTCGGGGGTCGCGGCGCAGCTGCCGCTGGACCAGACCCTGGTGTTCTTCCTGCGGATGATGGTGGTCTTCGGCGCCTCGTTCGTGCTGCCGCTGATCCTGGTCCTGTTCAACTTCCTCGGGGTCCTCAGCGGCGATCGGATGCGCCGGCACTGGCGCGTGGTGGTGCTGGCGATCTTCGTGTTCGCGGCGATCGCGGTGCCCACGGGCGACCCGATCGGCATGAGCGTGCTGGCCATCCCGATCTGCGTGCTCTACTTCGGCGCCATCGGCATCGCGCTGGCCAACGACAAGCGCCGCGCCGCGCGGCGTGCCGCCGACCCGATCCACCAGCTCTCCCCGGACGAAGCCTCCTCGCTCGACCTGAACCCGCTGCCGGTCGAGCACGCGAGCAGTCTCGAAGACATCTCGTGACCGCGGAGCGGGGGTGAGCGCGCCTTCGCGGCCCGCGCTGGTGGTCAACCCGACCTCCGGCAAGGGCAGGGGCTGGGAGTACGGGAAGCGGGCCAGGGCCGCGCTCGAAGAGGCCGGCCACGACGTGCTGTTCGTGGTCGAGCACACCGCGGAGCAGGCCGCGAAGAAGGCCCGCGCGATGCTGGAGCACGACGCCGACAGCGTCGTGGTGGTCGGCGGTGACGGCATGGTCAGTCTCGGCCTGCAACTGGTCGCGGGAACCGGCATCCCCCTGGGAGTCATACCCGCCGGAACGGGCAACGACGTGGCGCGATATCTCGGGCTGCCGCTGCGTGACCCGGACGCGGCCGTCGCGGTCGTCACCGCGGGCCACACCGACACCTTCGACCTGGGCCGCATCACCGGTCCCGGTTCGCCCGACCCGCGCTGGTTCGGCGCAGTGCTGGCCTGCGGCCTGGACTCGAAGGTCAACGAGCGGGCGAACCGGATGCGCCGGCCGCGCGGACCGTCCCGGTACACCATCGCCCTGCTCGCCGAACTCGGGCCGTTCAGCGCCATCCCGTTCGTGCTCGACGGGCCGGATGCGCGCCTGGAACTGGACGGCATGCTCATCGCGGTGGGCAACGGCCCGACTTACGGCGGCGGGATGCGCATCTGCCCGCAGGCCGACCCGCGTGACGGGAAGTTCCAGATCACCGCCGTGGACCGGGTGTCCAAGCCGACGCTGCTGCGGATCTTCCCGAAGGTGTTCTCCGGTCGCCACGTCGAGCACCCCAAGGTGCGTGTGCTGCACGCCGCCGCAGTCGACCTTTCCTGCCGCGACGAGCCGGGGCGGCCGGAACGGACCGTGTCGATCTGGGCCGACGGCGAATGGGCGGGAATTCTGCCGGCTCGTATCGAGACCGTGCCCGGGGCGCTGCGGGCGTACGTGCGGGTTGCAGAACGCTAGCGAGAGCGATTGACCGTGTAGCACATTACGTGCACTGTGCTACGCTACTTATATGAGTGCAATGACCACGCAGCGTACTATCACACAGCGCGAATTGCGCAATGAGAGCGCCGCTGTCATGGATGCGGTCGAGGCCGGCGAAACTATGATCATCACCCGCAACGGCGTCCCGGTGGCTCAACTCGGTCCGATCAAGCGTTACCGGCTCACGGCGGTCAGCGAGCTTCGGCAAGCGTTCGCAGCCGGCCCGGATCCGGACTATGCGGCGATGCGCGCAGAGATCGATGCCTATTTCGGGGAGGACCGGATCGGTGATGACTGAGCCCGGGCGGTTGCGTGCCGGACTGCTCGACACTTGCGTCATCATCGATTTTCGCAAGATCCCCGACGAAGTGCTGCCGGTGAGCGCCGGCGTCTCGACCGTGACGCTCGCAGAACTCTCGGCGGGTGTCCATCTGGCCAAGGACGGGCTTGAGCGTTCGGCGAGGATCACTCGGCTCATTTCGGCCGAGGCGAATTTCGAGCCGCTGCCCTTCGACTCGGTCACGGCTCGCGCCTACGGCAACCTGGTCGCCTTGATCCTCGCGATCGGCCGTAACCCCAAGCCGCGCAAGAACGATCTGATGATCGCCGCGACCGCCGTCGTTCACGGGCTGCCGCTATATACCCGCAACGTCGATGACTTCAAGGGCCTGGAGTCGCAGCTGAACATCGTTGCGGTGTAGTCACCCGCCGCCGGAAACGATCAGCGGGTTGTCTGCGCTGTCGCCTAGGATTGCGGTATGACCTCGCCCGCCGAGCGGTTCGCCGCCGCCCGCCGCCGCCAGGCCGAGGAGCGGACGCAGCTGAGCGGCTTCGCCAAGCTCTATTCATTCGGCCTCGACCAGTTCCAGCTCGACGGGTGCAGGGCGCTTGAGGAGGGACGCGGCGTGCTGGTCGCCGCGCCCACCGGCGCCGGCAAGACCGTGGTCGGCGAGTTCGCCGTGCACCTCGCGCTGGCGCAGGGCCGCAAGTGCTTCTACACCACACCCATCAAGGCCCTGTCGAACCAGAAGTACGCGGACCTGGTCAAGCGGCACGGCGCGGACCGGGTCGGCCTGCTGACCGGGGACAACTCGATCAACGGCGACGCGCCCGTGGTGGTGATGACGACCGAGGTGCTGCGCAACATGCTCTACGCCGGCTCCTCGGCGCTCGACGGCCTCGGCTACGTGGTGATGGACGAGGTGCACTACCTCGCCGACCGGTTCCGCGGCGCGGTGTGGGAGGAGGTGATCATCCACCTGCCCGAGTCGGTGCAGCTGGTGTCGCTCTCCGCCACCGTGTCCAATGCCGAGGAGTTCGGCGAGTGGCTGGAGACGGTGCGCGGTGAGACGCAGATCATAGTCTCCGAGCATCGGCCGGTCCCGCTCTGGCAGCACGTGCTGGCCGGCGGCAAGCTCTACGACCTTTACGCGGGTGCCGATCCGCACGAGGCGGACGTCGCACGGGTCAATCCGGAGCTGGTGCGGTTCGCCCGCGAGGAGGAGCGCTTCGGGTTCTCGCCGCGCACAGGGGCGCGCGGCGGACGGCCGCGCCGGATGCCCCCGCCGCCGAGCCGGGTCGACGTGATCGAGCGGCTCGACGCCTCCGGGCTGCTGCCCGCGATCACCTTCATCTTCTCCCGCGCCGGCTGCGACGCGGCGGTGCAGCAGTTCCTGCGTTCCGGGGTGCGGCTGCTGACCGAGCAGCAGCGGGTGCGGGTGCGCGCGCACGTCTCCGCGCGCTGCGCGCAACTGCCCGCCGAGGATCTCAATATCCTGGGATATCACGACTTCGCGGACGGCCTTGAGCGCGGGGTCGCGGCCCACCACGCCGGGATGCTGCCGACCTTCAAGGAGATCGTCGAGGAACTGTTCGCGGCCGGGCTGGTCAAGGCGGTGTTCGCGACCGAGACCCTGGCGCTGGGCATCAACATGCCGGCCCGCAGCGTGGTGCTCGAAGCGCTGGTGAAGTGGAACGGCGAGTTCCACGCCGACATCACGCCGGGGGAGTACACGCAGCTGACCGGCCGCGCGGGTCGGCGCGGCATCGACATCGAGGGCCACGCGGTCGTGGTCTGGCGGCCGGGCCTCGACCCACGCGCGCTGGCCGGGCTCGCCTCGACCCGCACCTATCCGCTGCGCTCCTCCTTCAAGCCCTCGTACAACATGGCGGTGAACCTGGTCGGCCAGGTCGGCAAGGTGCGCGCCAGGGCGCTGCTGGAAAGCTCCTTCGCGCAGTTCCAGGCGGACAAGGCGGTGGTCGGGCTGACCCGGCAGTTGCGGCGCAACCAGGAGGCCCTTGACGGCTACCGCGAGGCGATGAGCTGTCATCTGGGTGACTTCGACGAGTACATGGGCCTGCGCCGCGCGCTGTCCGAGCGGGAGGCCGAGCTGTCCCGGCAGGGCGCCACCCAGCGTCGTGCCGCGGCGGCCTCGGCCCTCGAAACGCTCAAGACCGGGGACATCATCGTGGTGCCCTCCGGCCGCAAGGCCGGGCTCGCGGTGGTTCTGGATCCGGGCCTGGACGCGGGACGCGACGGTCCGAGGCCGCGGGTGCTGACCGCCGAGCGGCAGGTCGTCACGCTCTCCCTGCTCGACTTCCCGGTGCCGGTGGAGCCGACCGGCTGGATGCGGGTGCCCAAGAACTTCAACGCCAAGTCGCCGCAGGCCCGGCGCGACCTCGCTGCCACGCTGCGCGACAAGGCGGGGTTCGCCGACGGGGAGAAGCCGCCGCGACCGCGCCGGGAGCGTTCGGCCGCCGCGGAGGACGCGGACGTCGCCCGGCTTCGCAGGGCTCTGCGGGCGCACCCCTGCCACGGCTGCGAGGATCGGGAGAACCACGCGCGCTGGGCGGAGCGCCATGCCCGGCTGGAGCGGGAGACCGAGGGCCTGGACCGGCGAGTCAAGGGTCGTACACACTCGATCGCGCGCACCTTCGACCGGGTGTGCTCGGTGCTCACCGTGCTCGGCTACCTCGACGGCGAGCGGGTCACCGCGGAGGGCAGGCGCCTGGCGCGCATCTATTCGGAGCTGGACCTGCTGGCCGCCGAGTGCCTGCGCGAGCGGGTGTGGGACGGGCTGAGCCCGGCGGAACTGGCCTCGGCCGTCTCGCTGCTGGTGTACGAGTCGCGCAGCGCCGAGGATTCGGGGCCGCCGCGGCTGCCCAAGGGCCTGGCGCGCGAGGCGATCGAGCGCACGGTGCGGCTGTGGATCAGCGTGCACGACCTGGAGGGCGACCACGCGGTCGACTTCCAGCGCGAACCGGACGCCGGGTTCGCCTGGGCCGCGTACCAGTGGGCCGAGGGGCACCGGCTGGACAAGGTGCTGGAGGAGTGCGCCCTGCCCGCGGGTGACTTCGTGCGCTGGTGCAAGCAGTTGATCGACCTGCTCGGCCAGCTCGCCGACGCCGCCGGGACGATGGCACAGCAGAGCCCGGACAGCGCCAGGATCCGTGAGACCGCGTTCGCCGCCGTGGAGTTGCTGCGCCGCGGCGTCGTCGCCTACTCGTCCGTGAGCTGACGCGATCGCCTGTGGGAACGGCTGAGCCGGGCCGCCTGCGCGGCCCGGCTCAGCTGCTCCCTCCTGCTTCCCCTCCCTGTTCCTCGTCGGCGGTCAGCTCTGCGCCGTCACGAGGACGCCCGCGTCACCGTGTCACGAGGACGCCCGTGTCACGAGGAAACTCCGCGCCGGCTCTGCTTCGCCGGCCTGGGCCTGCGCCGATACAGCAGTGAGACGCACAGCACGAGCAGCGCTCCGCCGAGCGCCCAGAACACCCGCGAGTTCATGACGCTGAATCCGGCGGAGGCCATCGGGTCCGGCCCGGCCAGCGCGCTGTCCGGGTTCTTGGATGAGGCCGCGAACTTGTGCTCGAAGCCTGTGACGCTGATCGGGGTGCTGGTGACCGCGGTGATCGGCTTGACCGCGCTCGAGGCGCCGGGGTCGTTGCCGGGACCGGCCGCGCCCATCGCGCCCGGCGACGAGGGGGTCGCGCCGTCGCGGGGCCGCCCGGTCTGTTGGGCCGGCGCGCCGGGCGAGCCGGGGGCCGCGGCCCCCGCGCTCGGAGAACTCCCCGTGTTGTGCGAGCCGGGACCGCCTGCCGCGGCGCTCGCCGGGGGCGGCGGGACCGCCTGAGCGGACGTGGCCGGCGGCGTGGTGATCGGGATCGCGGGTGTGCTGGACTGGACCGTGGGAGCAGGGGTGCGCGTCGACGTCACCGGTTTGCCGCTGGCGCCCGACCCGCCGCCGGAGGCGGGAACGCTCGGGCTCACCGAAACCGCGGCGCTCACGCTCGCGCTCGGGCTGACCACCGCACTCGCGCTCGTACTCGCACTCGCAGTCGTACTCGCGCCGACGCTCGCGCTCGCGCTCGCCGAAACACCCGCGGTGACTTGATCGAATGCCGCATCGACGACGAGACCGTTCCCATTCACCTTCAGGTGCACGGGGTTGCGCATGTTCAGCAGCCGAGCGCACCCGAGGTTCACGTACGACTGTTGCAGCCGCATGGCGAGGAACGTGAACAGATTGGATGCCGCACCCGTGTCCGGGGAGACGGTGGTGTCCGTCAGGCTGTGGTCCATCTTGGTGCGCGTCACGCCGATCGTGCGCAGTTGCTCGCAGTACTGCGCGGCTGAGCCGGGCACCTGCGCCAGCGCGGGCTGATCCACGCCGGCGCGGTAGAGGTCCGTCTTCTGATCGTCCTGGGCGCCGTTGCCGTCGAGCACCATCGGGTCGTTGAGCGGCACGTAGGCGACGGGCGCGGCTTGGTCGGCGGCGGCCTGCAGTTCGTTGAGGCCGAGCGCGGTGGCGGCGAATCCGTTGTCGGCCAGGTCCGGCGCCGTGAACGGCGTACAGCCGAGGGCCGGGTCGATGAAGTGGTCCAGCAGCAGGTTGTCGCTGCCGTTGGCCACCACGCTCGGCGCCTTGCCGCGCAGGCTCTTCACGGCGGTCTGGGTGTTCTGGGCGGTGCGGCCGTCGGCCAGGACCAGGTATGTGGTGGTCACGTTGTCGCTCTGGTCCTGGTCGACCATGCCGAAGTCGCGCGTCGTCGGGCACGGCTGTTTGTCGGCCGCGGTGCCCAGCGGCGGGATCGAGAGCCTGCCCTGCTGGACCGCGGTGCGGGCCGCGGTGAAGAGCGCGGGCGCGTTGCAGTACGCGAACTGTCCGAACGGCGAGTTGTCCGTGCCGTTGACGCAGGCGCCCGCCTGCACGCCGCTGCCCCGCAGGGTCAGCACGTTGCCGTTGAAACCGAACCAGAGCGCGACGATCGCGTTCGCGGGCAGCGTCGGCACGACCGGGGCGACGGCCGGTTCGCTGCCCGCGTCTACGACCAAGGGGTCGTAGACGGACAGCCGGCCGGTCGCCGGGTCGAGGACGAGCCCCTGCACGAAGGCCGCGGTGCCCGCGTCGGCTTCGTGGCAGGCGTTGCCGCCGACGCCGGAGAGCTGATAGGGCGTGGCCAGGCCCTGAGCCGTCAACGGCTGGTCGGGCACGGTGAGCGCGCAGGCGACCGCGGCGGGCTCGGCCGCCACCGGGGCATTGGCCGGCGCGGCGAATGCGGCCACCGCGCCGCCGACCGCCATCGCCAGGGCGAGCGGCCCGGCCTTGGCGAGGCGCCCGGAAAGGCGCCCGCGGGTGACGTCGGCGTCGGGTGCGCGCCGCCGCCCGGGGGTGCGCGCTCCGGCCGCCGGGCGCCGCGTGGCGTGCTGCGCGCCCGCCGCGGTCGCGGCGGTGTCAGAAAGGCCGGCGGTGGGGTGTTTCGGACCGGTGCGGTAGCGGGTAACGGTAGCGGTGTCGGCCGGAGACCGCAGCAGTTGTCCGCCTTCGTCGATGCCGGTGTGGTCGGTGTCGAACCTCGCACGCCGCCTGCCCGTGTACCGGTTCGCGCTGTGCTGATCCGCGTTGTCCGAGTGGTGCGGTAAATCGCCGTATTGATTCATTCCACGCTGATTCGTGTCGGCGGGACCATGACTTGTGACGGAGGGCGTGTCGCTGGTCTGACCGCGATGCTGCGTGGCGGCCCGGTTCCCGACCCGGTCCGCCGGCGTGCGTTTGTGCCCAGGCATGGTGTGACCCCTTGCGGTCCGGTGCCGCGGCGACGGCCGTCAAGGCTCTGCAACCGCCGCGGACCCTATTGGCGTCCCTACCTTGCCAGGCCGGGCACTCGGGGCGACAGGGCTTCGTTGAAAATATTACGTTCGAATAACCTTGACGCCTGAGAGTGTAACCGGGGCGATACGAGCCGATCGGGACGAACGGGACGAGCTCGATCACGCACATGTCCACGGTCATCACCACGAGTGACGCGGCGTCAGGCGTGCTGTTTTCCGGTCGACCCGGCATCGCGTCGAAGGCGTCGTACTCGAACCAGCGTGCACCCGCGCGACCCGGTGTCTGGCGTATGTCCGGTTCTGACTTGGTTGTTCACTACAAAATCGATCTCGGGATACTGGCGGTATCGCTCGGTGGTGAGCCGGGTCACATCTGATGAACTGTCAGGTATGCGGAACGCAAAAGAGCGTGGCCCGATCGACGGGGGTCTGAAAGCGCCCACACTCCGGCAGTTGTTCGACAGGAGCGGACTGCGGTGGTCTGTGCTCGGTGCGTTGCTCCTGGTGGTCACGACCTTCGGGATCTGGACAGCGCACAGCCGGCCGCTAGCCGTCGCAGGGCTTTTCATGGCTCTCGCGGGAATCCTGCGCGCCGTTCCCGAAATCATGAAAGCGCGAACGTACATCCTTCGCGGACATGCTTGCCCGCATTCGCAATGCGCTTCAGGTGCCGAAGCGACCGGACGGACCCCGCGGGATCCTGAGCGTCGGGCCGAGGCGGACTGCGCGCCCGCGGGGGAAGCCGGCCACGGCCGCGGAACCGGCTGACGCGGTTCGCGGACCTGGCGCCGAACGTCGAGAGGCTGCGGAGGTAGCGCAACTGCGAGGGGGGTCGCGCATTTACTCTCGCAGATGCCAGTCTACACTGCGGGGGTGACGACTTTCCGGATCGGCGAGGCGGCCGAACTGCTGGGGGTGAGCCCGGACACGGCCCGACGCTGGGTCGACAGCGGCAGGCTGCCGGCGGCCCGCGACGAGCACGGGCACCGCGCGATCCAGGGCGCCGACCTGGCCGCCTTCGCGCGCGGCCTGGCCGACACCGAGGAGCACGAACGGGCCGGTGCGCACTCGTCCGCGCGCAACCGCTTCCGCGGCATCGTCACCCGGGTCATGCGCGACGGCGTCATGGCGCAGGTGGAGATCCAGGCCGGGCCGCACCGGATCGTCTCGCTGCTCAGCCGCGAGGCCGCCGACGAACTCGGACTCGAACCCGGCGTCGTGACGGTGGCGGTCGTCAAATCCACCAACGTCGTCGTGGAGCGCGGCGAGGCGATGCCTCCCGCCTTGGGATGAGGGAAGCGGGCATGGGGATTCGGGGAACGGGATCTGCTTCGGGTGCGGGGTCGGGTGCGGCGCGCACGAGCCGCCGAGGCCGCGGAATCGGTGCGGCGGGCCCCTTGGCGGCCGCGGCGGTTCTCGCGGCGGTACTGGCCGGCTGCGGTTCGAACGCGGGTACCACGTCGACGGCGCACGACTCCACGGTGCGCCCCGCGGTCGAGGCGGCCTCCGGCGGCGCCGGGCAGGCGCTGTCCGGGACGGTGACGGTGTTCGCCGCGGCCTCGCTCGACAGGACTTTCACGGAACTGGGCAAGCGCTTCGAGGCGGCGCACCCGGGCGTGAACGTGAAGTTCTCCTTCGGCGGCAGTGACAGCCTGGCCGCGCAGATCACCGAGGGCGCGCCCGCCGACGTGTTCGCCGCGGCCAGCACGACGACGATGGGCATCGTGACAAAGGCCGGCGACGCGGCCGGTGACCCGGTGGTGTTCGTCAGGAACGAGCTGGAGATCGCGGTGGCGCCGGGCGACCCGCTCAGGATCGCCACCCTGGCCGACCTGGCCGGGCCCGGGGTCAAGGTGGCGCTGTGCGCACCGAGCGTGCCGTGCGGCGCGGCGGCGCAGAAGGCGCTGAAGGCCGCCAGGGTGCACCTGACGCCGGTCACCCAGGAACAGGACGTCACCAGTGCTCTGACCAAGGTGGAGCTCGGCTCCGTCGACGCCGCTCTCGTGTACCACACCGATGTGGCCGGAGCCGCCGGCAAGGTCTCCGGGATCGACTTCGCCGCGGCGGCGTCGGCGATCAACACCTACCCCGTCACCGTGCTGAAGGACGCTCCGAATCCGGCCGCCGCGCAGGCTTTCGAGCAGTACCTGCTCTCGAGCGCGGGGGAGAGCGTGCTGCTTCAGGCGGGCTTCCTGAAGCCGTGACGGGTGGCCGCGGATGAAACCGCGCAAGTCGGACACATCGCACGCCGTGCTGGTCGTGCCGGGACTGCTCGCGCTCGGCTTCCTCGTCCTGCCGGTGATCGGACTGCTGGCCAAGACCCCGTGGCGGCGGCTGCCCGCGCTGCTGGCGCAGGACAGCTCATGGACCGCGCTGCGGCTCTCGCTGGAGTGCGCGACGCTGGCGATGGGCGTCGCTTTGGCCCTCGGCGTGCCGCTGGCCTGGCTGCTGGCGCGTACCCGGCTGCCCGCGCGCAGGCTGGTGCGGGCGCTGGTGACGGTGCCGCTGGTGCTGCCTCCGGTGGTGGCGGGCCTCGCGCTGCTGCTGGTACTGGGGCGGCACGGGCTGATCGGCGGCTGGCTCGACCGCGAGTTCGGCGTCACGCTGCCCTTCACCATGCCCGGCGTCGTCGTCGCCGAGTCCTTCGTCGCGCTGCCGTTCCTGGTGGTCTCAGTGGAGTCCGCGCTGCGGCTGACCGACCCGCAGTTGGAGGAGGCCGCGGCCACCTGCGGGGCGAACCAGTGGCAGATCTTCCGCTGGGTCACGCTGCCGTCGCTCGCCCCCGGCATCGCGGCCGGGGCGGTGCTGGCCTGGGCGCGTGCGCTCGGCGAGTTCGGCGCGACGATCACCTTCGCCGGCAACTTCCCGGGCACGACGCAGACGATGCCGCTCGCGGTCTACCTACAGCTGCAACAGGACCCTGAGTCCGCGGTGGCGCTGAGCCTGGTGCTGCTGGCCGTCTCCGTCACGGTGCTGGCACTGCTGCGCGACCGGTGGTGGACCGGGGTGCGCTGACTTCGTGCTGGTGCTGTTGCTGTTCGGTTCTGTGCGGTGCCGGCGGGTTCCCCCGGCGACCGCGCTCGGCCGGTTCACTCGCCCCCGAGGGTGAGGTCTTCGAGGTCGAGCATCCGCTGGAGCTTGCGCCGGGTGCGGTCGGTGATCTCCCCGTCCGCGTGCAACCGGTCCAGTTCGCTCTGCTCCACCTCGATCAGGTCGCGGCGCAGCAGCCGGTACACGGTCACGATCGCGGGTGTCTCGCCGAAATCCGCCTTGTCGGCGGTGTACGCCAGGCGCGTGTCGTATTCGCCGCGCAGGCGTTCGAGGACCGCCGGGGGCGCGGAATCGTCGTCCGTCAGTTCGTCGAGCCGGGCGAGCGCCGCCCGGGCCAGCTTGATGCGCGCGAGGGTGTCCTCCTGGTGCAGCACGCCCGGGGTGACGGCCACGCCGGCCCAGGCGACCATCGGCGCGAGGGTGAAGCCCTGCACCAGCAGCGTGATCACGACGGTGCCGGTCACCAGGACCAGCAGCAGGCCGCGGTCGGGCAGCGGGGCGCCGCTGTCCGTGACCAGCGGCAGGGAGAGCGCGGCGGCCAGCGGTACGACCCCGCGGGTGCCGGACCAGGAGATGACGACCGGCACGCGCAGCGACAGCCGCTGTTCGCCCGGTCCCGCGCGCCGGCCCAGGCGCGCACCGCCGCGCAGTTGGGCGGCGGCGGACAGCGGGAAGACGCCGAGGAAGCGCGTGGCCACCAGCGTCGCGGTGATGCCCAGCACCGGCAGCACCCAGGGCTGGTCCTGCGCCGGCAGGTCGCGCACCAGTACCGGCAACTGCAGGCCGATCAGGCCGAAGACGGTGGACTCGAGCAGGAAGATGAGCGTCTCGTAGACCGCGTGCCGCTGGATGCGGGTGTGCGCGTTGGTCACCTTCGTCACCTGAGTGCCGAGGATCACCGCGGTGACCACGACGGCGGTCACCCCCGAGGTGCCCAGCCCTTCGCCGATCACATAGGCGGCGTACGGCGTGACCAGTGAGATCACGGTGTCCACCTGCGGATCCTCGACCCGGCGGCGCACCAGCCGGGCGGCCGCCGCGACGGCGGCGCCGACCCCCGCGCCGCCCGCGGCCAGCTTCACGAACTCCACGGTCACCTTGCCGCCCGAGGTGGCGCCGCCCGCGACCGCGACCGAGAGCGCCACCTTGTACAGCAGCAGCGAGGTCGCGTCGTTGAACAGCGACTCGGCCTGCACCAGGGTCTGCATGCGCGGCGGCAGGGACAGGCGGCGGGCCAGGGCGGTGACCGCGACCGGGTCGGTGGAGGCCAGAATCGCGCCGAGCACGAAGGCCAGCGCGCTGCTGAGCGGGGTCAGCGCGGCGGCCACGAACGCGACGGCGACGGCGGAGACGAGCACCAGCCCGACTGCCAGGATCGCCACGGGCCGCCACACCGCGCGCAGATCCCGTACGGAAAGTTCCTCACCCGAGGCATACAACAGCGGGGGCAGCACGACCAGGCTGATGACCTCCGGGGAGACGCGCACGGTCGGCACCCCGGGAACCAGGCCCGCCACCACGCCGACGGCCACGAGCAGTGAGGGCGCCGGGATGGCGAGCCGGTTGGCGAACGCGGCGACCACGGTGGCCACCGCCACCAGCAGTAACACCGTTTCGACGCTGCGCACGCCGCCTCCTTCTCGCCCGGGCCTGACGATCACGATATCGGTGCGCGGGCGGCGGTAGTGGGGGCGCGGGCGGCGGTCACGCGCTTTCCCGCGCGCGATGTACAGGCGTGATTGTCAACTCACACTCGGTGATAAATTGGTCTAGACCTTGACGTTTGGGTAAAGGTAGCGCAGAGTGACCGTTGACGGAGTTGGTACACGGCGATCGAGTGCGGCGATCAACTGAAGCGAAACCGAGGTGATCGGCCGTGCGGCGCGAAGCCCGCCGTCTGGCCCGCCGGATGCTCACAGCGGTCGGGCCCTCCCTGACCACGTACGTCCCGGACCGTGCCCGGTGGATCATGCCTGTGCCTCTCGACCGGCTCGTGGTGACCACCCTTCCCGGGCCCACGGCCGTGGCGGACGCTCGTCGTCTCACCGTACGGACCCTGGACCAGTGGGGTCTGGCCGAACGCTCCTCGGACGCCGCGATGGTGGTCAGCGAACTGGCCGGCAACGCGTTCCGGCACGGGCGCGGTCCGGTGCGTCTGGTGCTGCGCTGCGAACCCTCGGCCTACGGACCGGCCGCCGCGTGCACGGTGCGGGACGCGGGACGCTGGACCGGCGCACAGATACCCGACCGCGCCGCGATCGAAGCGGCGGCCTGCGACGAGGGCGGGCGCGGGCTCTACATAGCGCGGGAGCTTGCTGACTCGCTCACGGTCCGCGCGGCCCGCTACCGGCCCGGGACCGCGGTGACCGCGACCTTCGTCACGCGGGTGCTCGCGTAGGCGGCCGGAGAGTTGATCGCATGAGCCGCGCAGGCGGCGCCGGCGGCATTGGCCGTCACACCCCTCAACCTCGCGCGGGATCTTGAGCGCGGTGCGGGGGACGGCTCAGGGCCGGATGATGATTCTTCCACGGCGTCCGGCCCCGAGGTTCGCGGTCTCACCTGCGGCCGAGCGGATATCCGGGTTCGGCCGGTACCACCCGCCGGGACCACCATGTACCTTGATGAGGTGAGCATCTTCTTCGACCTGTTCAGTCCCGGCAATCGGCACCGCACCGAGGAGTTGCGCCGGTTGGAGAACACGCGCGAGGAGGAGACACCGGGGGAACCGGGCCGCGGCCCGATCGACTTGAACTCCGGCACCGTGTTCATCAAGGCGCCCGGCAACCGGCCCGCGGCAGCTCCCGCCGAGATCGTGTCAGCAGACGAAGACGCCGCCGTCCGCGAAGAGGACGGCGGCGTCTAGAGGCCCCGGTATGAGGACGCTCCGGCCGCGCGCCCATGCTCGTCGCTGCCGGCGCGGGACACTAGCATCCGACGCCGGGCGGCGCCGGGGAGTGTCCGCGGGGCCCTGATCCGAGCCTGAGCGTCTCCCGGCACCGCCTCCAGCGGCGCGTTACGCGCCCGCGGCGAGCGTCACCGGCCGCGGGGCGTTGGCGGGCGACAGGGCCAGTTCGAGCACCTCGCGCACGTCCGAGACCAGGTGGATCTCCAGCGCCTCGCGCACCTCGGCCGGCACGTCGTCCAGGTCCGGTTCGTTGCGCTTCGGCAGCAGCACCGTGCTCGCCCCGGCGCGCTGTGCCGCCAGCAGCTTCTGCTTGACCCCGCCGATCGGCAGCACCCGCCCGGTCAGCGAGACCTCTCCGGTCATCGCCACCTCGGCGCGCACCGGACGGCCAGAGAGCAGCGAACCGAGGGCGGTCACCATCGTCACTCCGGCGCTCGGCCCGTCCTTCGGGACCGCCCCGGCGGGCACGTGGACGTGCACGCCGCGGTCCTTCAGGTCGCTCACCGGCAGTTCCAGCTCCGCGCCGTGCGAACGCAGGTAGGACAACGCGATCTGCGCCGACTCCTTCATCACCTCGCCGAGCTGGCCGGTCAGGCTCACCCCAGTCGACCCGGTCTCCGGGTCGGCCAGCGACGCCTCCACGAAGAGCACCTCGCCACCCGCGCCGGTGACCGCCAGGCCCGTGGCGACGCCCGGTACCGCCGTGCGCTCCGCGGTCTCCGGGGTGTGCCGCGGCCTGCCCAGGTAGTCGCGCAGCGCGTCCGGGCCGACCGTCACCGGCAGCTGCGACTCGCCGGTCGCGCTGCGGGCCGCGACCTTGCGCAGCACGCGCGCGATGCCGCGCTCGAGGTCGCGCACGCCCGCCTCGCGGGTGTACTCGGCGGCCAGCCGGCGCAGCGCCGCGTCCTCGAACGTGACCTCCTGCGCCGAGAGCCCCGCGCGGTCCAACTGGCGGCGCAGCAGGTGGTCGCGGGCGATGGTGACCTTCTCGTCCTCGGTGTAACCGTCGAGGCGCACCAACTCCATCCGGTCCAGCAACGGTCCGGGGATGGATTCGAGCACGTTCGCGGTCGCCAGGAACACCACGTCGGACAGGTCGAGCTCGACCTCCAGGTAGTGGTCGCGGAAGGTGTGGTTCTGCGCCGGGTCGAGCACTTCGAGCAGCGCCGCGGTCGGGTCGCCGCGGTAGTCGGCGCCCACCTTGTCGATCTCGTCGAGCAGGACCACCGGGTTCATCGTCCCGGCCTCCTTGATCGCGCGCACGATCCGCCCCGGCATGGCTCCGACGTAGGTACGCCGGTGTCCGCGGATCTCCGCCTCGTCGCGCACGCCGCCGAGGGCGACGCGGGTGAACTTGCGGCCCATGGCGCGGGCCACCGACTCGCCCAGCGAGGTCTTGCCGACCCCGGGCGGTCCGACCAGCGCGAGCACGGCCCCGGAGCGACGGCCCTCCACGACGCCAAGGCCGCGGTCGGCCCGGCGTTTGCGCACCGCCAGGTACTCGACGATGCGTTCCTTGACGTCGTCCAGCCCGGAGTGGTCGGCGTCCAGGACGGCGCGCGCGGCCGGGATGTCATACGCGTCCTCGGTGCGTTCGTTCCAGGGCAGCTCAAGCACCGTGTCCAGCCAGGTGCGGATCCAGCCGGCCTCGGGGGACTGCTCGCTGCCGCGTTCGAGCTTGTCGACCTCCTTGACGGCCGCCTCGAACACCTTCTCGGGCAGGTTCGCCGCCTCGACCCGGGCGCGGTAGTCCTCCTTCTCGTCGGCGGGGCGGCCCTCCAGCTCGGCCAGTTCCTTGCGGATGGCCTCCAGCTGGCGGCGCAGCAGGAACTCGCGCTGCTGCTTCTCCATGCCCTCGTTCACGTCGTTGCGGATGGTCTCGGCGACCTCCAGCTCGGCCAGCTGCTCGCGGGCCCAGGTCAGCACGGTCTCCAGCCGCTCGGCCGGATCGGCGGTCTCCAGCAGGGAGGTCTTCTGCTCCAGCGTCAGGTACGGCGCGTAGCCGGCCGAGTCGGCCAGGGCGGAGGGGTCCTGGATCTGCCGTATGACGTCGACGACCTGGAAGGCGCCGCGGTGCTGGAGGATCTTGACCGCGATCTCGCGGTAGGTCTCGGCCAGCTCGCGGGTGCGCTCGGTGGCGGGGGTCTCGGGCAGGATCTCGGCCAGCACCCACAGCGCCGCGCCGGGACCGGTGGTGCCGCGGCCGATGCGGGCGCGGTGCGTGCCGCGCACGACGGCGACCTGCTGGCCGCCGCGCAGCCGGCCGGTCTGCTCGATCACGGCCAGGGTGCCGTAAGCGGCGTACCTGCCGTCCGGGCGCGGGACCAGGAGCAGTTCGGGGGATTCCGAGCGTTCGGCGCGGGCCGCGTCCACTGCGGCGCTCACCTCGCGGTCGGTCAGGTCGAGCGGCACGACCATGCCGGGGAGCACCACCGCGTCGTCGAGGGGCAGGACCGGCAGCGCACGGGTGGTCGGGGCAAGGGCCATCGGGTAACTCCTAGCGGACGCGAGGTTGAGTCTGCTGAGCTCAACTTCCCGTCGCGCCGGAGTGTTCCGCCCGCATGTTCGCTCTCAGCGAGCAGCCGGCTGCGTGGCGATCGCCTCGTTGATCTGCTCGGCCAGGCGCACGTCCGCCATGGTGACCCGGCCCCCGGCGTCGTGGGTGCTCAAGGTGAAGGTGAGTGTGCGCCAGCGGATGTCGATGTCCGGGTGGTGGCGCGCCTGCTCGGCAAGCACGGCGACCACGTTGACCAGGTGGATGGCACCGGGGAAGTCCTCGGCCTGGTACACCCGCCGGATCGTGTCGCCCTCGCGGGTCCAGCCTTCCAGCGAGCCGAGCAGGCGCTCGACCGTGTCTTGGTCGAGCGGGGCGTGCTGTGCCATCGGGACTCCTCCGTCGTGTCTCTGCCGGTCAGCCATCCGGTCGCCCGTCGGCCGCTTCGTGTTCGTGCTGGTCATCGTCGCTGCGCGGGTGTGCCGCAGCGCCCGGGTCGGGCAACGCGACCGGTACCCCGTGCGCCGCGGCCCATCCGCGCGCATGCGCGATCCGCGCCGGTATCGCGGGGTGAGTGCCGAGCCACAGCTGCGCCAGCGGATGCGGTTCCAGGTCGGAGATGCTCTGCACGGCCAGGGTGCGCCACGCGGACACGACGGCGGCCGGGTTCCGTGTCAGGTTGAGCGCGTACTCGTCCGCGCGGGCCTCGATGCGTCGGCTGTGGGCATTGAACAGGGGGGCGCTGAAAGTGCTGAACACGGCTGCGATGCCGATGATCAGCGGCAGCGTGCGGGGGTCGGCGGCACCCGGCGTCCCCGCGGCTTCGAGCAGCGCGCGCCAGTGCAGCGCCCCGGCGAGCAGCAGGGTGCCGGCGATCATGCCGAGCGCGCCGAGCGCGGTGCCGGTGGGCACGTCGCGCCGGGCGGCGTGTCCGAGTTCGTGGGCCGTGATCGCGGCGACCTCGTCCGGCTCGCCCTGCGTGAGAGTGGTGTCCCAGACCACGATGCGCCGGGTGCGGCCCATCCCGGAGACGTAGGCGTTCATGGCGTTGGTCCGGCGCGATGCGTCGCTGACCATGATGTCCCGTACCGCCACCCCGCTGCGCGCCGCGACGTGCAGCAACCGCTCGCGCAGCGGACCGGCCTCCAGCGGCCGGAACCGGTTGAACAAGGGCTCGAAGACCACCGGCACCAGGAAGGAGAGCACGAACACCAGTGCCGCCGCGGCCGCGGCGGCCGCAATCCACCAGGTGCCGGGCAGCGCGCGGATCAGCGCGAACAGCCCGAGGCTCGCCGAGGCCAGCAGCAGCGCACCGATCAGCAGGCCCTTGGCCGTGTCGGCCCAGAACAGCCGCCACGACCGGTTCGACAGCCGCCACCGGCGGTTGACGCTCTCCATGCGGGCGCCGGCCGGCAGGCCGACGAGGGTCAGCGCCAGATCGAGGGCCACCGCGCCGAGCAGGGCCTGTGCGATCCAGCCGCCGCCGGCCAGCGAACCGGCACCGCGGACGAGGTCCGCGCCGAGGGGAGTGAATGCGAGCACGCACACCGCCGCGAAACCGGTCGCCGCCGAGGCCAGGCGCAGCGGCAGCACGGCGCGCTTGCGGCGGCGCGAGCGCTCGATCTGCCGCTCGGTGAAGTCCCGCAGCAGGGCCTGCGTGGTCATGGCGACCATTGTCCGCCATCGCGGCCCGCCAGGACGGAAAACAGCGCGCGGGCCGTCGCCAAACCTACCGGTCGGTAGTAACATCCGCGGCATGACTGACCCGGTGCCGGTGCAGGATCCCGCCGACCGCGCGGCCGCGGACGGTTTCGACTACGACGTGCTCGTGATCGGCTCGGGCTTCGGCGGCTCGGTGACCGCGCTGCGGCTTACCGAGAAGGGCTACCGGGTCGCCGTCCTGGAGGCCGGGCGGCGCTTCGCCGACCGGGAGTTCGCCGAGAACTCCTGGCATCTGCGCGACTTCCTGTTCGCCCCCGCGCTGGGCTGCACCGGGATCCAGCGCATCCACCGCCTCGACAACGCGCTGATCCTGGCCGGAGCGGGAGTCGGGGGCGGCTCGCTGGTGTACGCGAACACGCTCTACAAACCGCCGCGCGCCTTCTTCGAGGACCCGCAGTGGCGCGGCATCGCCGATTGGGAGAGCGAACTCGACCCGTACTACGACCAGGCGCGCCGCATGCTGGGCGTGGTGACGTACCGTCGGATGACTCCCGCGGACGAGGAGATGCGGCTCGTCGCGGACCGGATGGGTGTCGCCGCGACGTATCACCAGGCGCCAGTCGGCGTCTTCTTCGGCGCGAACGACGAGCCCCCGGGCACCGAGGTCGCGGACCCCTACTTCGGCGGAGCCGGGCCCTCGCGGCGCACCTGCACGCACTGCGGCGAGTGCATGACCGGCTGCCGGCACAACGCCAAGAACACCTTGGTGAAGAACTATCTGCATCTCGCCGAGCAGGCGGGGGCGCAGATCCATCCGCTCACCACGGTCACCGACGTGGAACCGCTCGGCGGCGGCGGATACCGGGTCACCGCGCGCCCGACCGTCGGGTTCCGTCGACGCTCGCGCAAGGCACGCAAGACCTTCACCGCCGAGCACGTGGTGTTCTGCGCGGGTGCCTACAACACGCAGCGGCTGTTGCACACTCTGCGCGTGAACGGCAGGCTGCCCGCCCTGTCGGCGACACTCGGCGAACTGACGCGCACCAACTCCGAAGCGCTGCTCGGGGCCACCGCGCGCGACGACCGCCACGACTTCACCGAGGGCGTCGCGATCACCTCGTCGATCCATCCTGACGAACACACTCACATCGAGCCGGTGCGCTACGGCAAAGGCAGCAACGCGATGGGCCTGTTGCGCGCCCCGCTCACCGACGGAGGCGGCCGCGTCCCGCGCGTGATCAAGGCGCTCGGCGAGGCCCTAAGGCATCCGACCCAGGTCCCGGTGCTGTTGACGACGCGCAAGTTCGCCGAGCGCACCGTCATCCTTTTGGTCATGCAGTCGCTCGACAACTCGCTGACGGTTTATCCGCGGCGCACGCGCACCGGCCGGATCAAGATCCACAGCCGGCAGGGGCACGGTGAGCCGAATCCCACCTGGATCCCGGCGGCGAACCAGGCCGCGCGCCTGCTGGCCGACAACCTCGGCGGCGTGTCCGGAGGCACGGTGGGGGACCTGTTCGGGATGCCGTTGACGGCGCACATCCTCGGCGGCGCGGTGATGGGCGCCGGCCCGGACCGGGGCGTCGTAGACCCTTACCACCGCGTCTTCGGGTACGAAGGGCTGCATGTCGTCGACGGGTCGGCGGTCCCGGCGAACCTCGGGGTGAATCCCTCGCTGACCATCACGGCGATGGCCGAGCGGGCGATGTCCTTCTGGCCGAACAAGGGCGAGGCGGACCGCCGGCCGCGGGTCGGCGAAGCGTACCGCCGGCTCGAACCCGTCCCGCCGCGCCGGCCGGCCGTACCCGAGTCGGCTCCCGGCGCGCTGCGGTTGCCCATCGTCGGCGTGTCCTGACACACCACGCCGGAAAACGCCACGCGGCGCTGCTTATTGCGGCGCGTAGTCGGCGCCGGGTGCCGGCGGCGCGACGGTATCGCGCAGTCCGAAGGCATAGGGCGTCGTGCCGTGTTTGCGCAGGTGCTCCAGCCGCTCCTGCGCCTCGGCCACCGTCGGCCGGCTGCCTGCCGGAACCCACCACAGCACGGTGACCGCCTCCGCGAGGTGCTCGAACCAGTCCCGGCGCTGGCGCAGCACCGCGCGGTGCAGTTCGTCGTACACGAAGGCGTGCAGCGCCTCGTGCGTCGTCCAGACGGACATGTTCACCAGCAGCCAGTCGTCCTCGAATATCCGGAACGAAGTCGCGTCGGCCGTGGACTCGTCCTTCAGCCTCCACACGAAGCCCGGTGCCGCGTCGGCGGCCGCGTTCACCGGTTCGAGTCCCGCGACGAAGCCCGCCAGTCGCGGCGAGTCGAGGGGTTCGAGCAGACGGGCGATGTTGAGCTCTGCGAGTTCGAAGCCGTGTGCTTCGCGCGTCCGGTTGACCACGGGTTCACGCGATCAGAGCTCGAACCAGCCGTGTCCGACGTGCCAGTGCCCTCCGCGGAGCAGGTGGTCGGCTACGGCGCGTTGCAGGGTACTGCGGCGTGGCAGGCAGTCCAGCGGCAGGTCCGGATCGCCGAAGACGAAACCGATCGTCTCGCGGTCGCAATCCTCGGGCGAGACGTACGCGGTGCGGAAACGGCGCTGGAAGCCGACGATGTTCGAATCCCGCGGAAGGTGTTCGCGCAACTGCGGATCGAGCAGCCACGAGTGGCAGGTCGCGACGGCGTAGCGCTCCTCGGGGTAGCAGCGTTCGAAGAACGCGCGAGCCAGCTCCAGCGACCGGTCGCACGCCGCGGGGCCGAGCGGGCCGCAGAAGTCCGGGACGTGCAGCGCGAGCGTCGTGCTGCCCGGGCCCAGCGGCAGGCCGGCCCGGGCGACGGCGTTGCCGGTGCGGCCGCCGAGCGTCGTGCGCTGGAACTGCAAGCGCCCGAGCTGGTAGAGCTCGCCGCGCAGGTGCAGCACCGGCCACCAGGGATTCAGCAGGCCGCCGGCGCCGTGCCGTCTGCGGTAGGCGGCCATGTTGCGGCCGATGTCAGCGAGCGTGCGGCGCGAGACCTCCGGCGGCACACCGCGCCGGCGGTGGTAGTCGAGCGTGTGCGGCAGTACCGCGATATATACGAACACGTAGAAGTACCGGCCGAGCGCGCCCCACGAGCCGGGCGGCGCCGGAGCCCGCACCGGATGGTTGATCGTTCCGACGCGCCCGATCAGCGAGCGCGTGACGCGCTCGAACAGCCAGCGCGCCTCGTCGTCGCCGGTGACGCGCGGCCGCAGCGCGACGATCTCGTTGATGTCCTCGTGCGCGACGGCCAGATCGAGCAGGATCTCGGGCAGGTCGCTCATGTCCGGCAGCGCGACCTCGACGTGCGGCTGGTCCAGCGCGTCGAGATCCCGCAGCCAGCGGTCGAGCGCGCGGTCCGAGCGCAGGTTCTCGGGTACGGTCGCGCGATCGGGCACCACTCCATGATCCGTCATCGCGGCGTCGTGCCGGTGTACGTGAGATCATCCGTTGGGATGAACCGGCGGACGGCTGGTCCGCTTGAGTGAAGGAGCACCATGCCCCGGGCCGCGGCCAACGGAATCGAACTCGAGTACGACACCTTCGGCTCCCCGGCGCACCCCGCGCTTCTGCTGATCATGGGTCTGGGCACGCAGATGACCGCGTGGGACCCTCGGTTCTGCGGAAAGCTCGCCGAGCGCGGCTTCCACGTCATCCGCTTCGACAACCGGGACATCGGGCTGTCCACGCAGTTCGACGGGCTTCCCGAGCCGGACCTGGTCGCCATCCTCGGCGGCGACCGCGGTTGCGTTCCCTACATGCTGGCGGACATGGCCGATGACGCCGCCGGGCTGTTGGACACCCTCGAAGTCGACCGCGCGCACGTGGTCGGCGCCTCGATGGGCGGGATGATCGCCCAGGAGTTGGCGATAAGGCACGGCGAGCGGGTGCTGTCGCTGTGCTCGATCATGTCGACGTCCGGGAATCGCGACGTCGGTTACCCCACGCAGGAGGCGATGGCGGCCCTCATGGCGCCGCGCGGAGCGGACCGGGAGCAGGCGATAAGCCGCGCAGTGCAGGTGCAGCGCATCATCGGCTCCGGCGCCCCGCAGTACGCCGTGTCGGACGAGGTGCGCTATGAGCGCGCCGCGGCCGCCTACGACCGCGCGTACCGGCCCGACGGCGGCATCCGCCAACTGGCCGCCATCGCGGCCTCACCGGACCGCACCGAAGCGCTCGGCGCCCTGAAACTCCCCGTGCTCGTCATGCACGGTGACCAGGATCCGCTGGTCGATGTCAGCGGCGGGCGCGCCACCGCGGCGGCTGTACCGGGCGCTGAATTGCGTATCTTCCCGGGCATGGGGCACGACCTTCCCGAGCCGTTGTGGAACGAGTTCGTCGAGGCGATCTCGCGCAACGCCGCGAGGGCCGCACGGTGATCGGGTGCCGGGGGGCGTGCGGCGCGGCGGCCGTCTGGCAGACTCGGTCTCCGTGAGTACGTTCAGCCCGAACGAGTCAGCCCAGTGGTTCGCGAGCCTGCCGAAGCTGGCGCTCTCCGCCAACGCGGTGTTGCGCGACCCGCACGGCAGGGTGGCGCTGGTACGCAACACCTATCGCGACGGCTGGTCGCTGCCGGGCGGTGTGGTGGACGACAACGAGCCGCCCGCGGTCGCCTGCGTGCGCGAACTGGCCGAGGAACTGGGATTCGTCGCCGAGCGGCTCGGCCCGCTGCTGGCGGTGCAGTGGGCGCAGCGCTCCGACGGCAGCCCGGTGCAGTTCCTGAGCCTCACCTTCGACGCGGGAGTGTGTCAGGCGCCGCATACGCTGCGGGCGCAGCCGGAGGAGATCGCCGAGATCGGGTTCTTCGAACCCGGCGATCTGCCGCGGGGCACGCGGCCTTTCATCGCGCGCAGGCTCGCCGCCATCCGTAGCGCGCCCGGAACCGTGGTCTACCTCGAAGAGACCTGGCCGCCGGACGGCGCCACCCCGCTCTAGGCAGTGTTGCGGAATGCCTCAAGGGGCGAATCCGGTGATCGACTTCGCCTGGACGCACGGCCGAAACGTCCACAGACGACCGCTGTGTTGAATCATGAACGCGCGAGGACGCTCCGGCCGCGCGCCCATGCTCGTCGCTGACCGGATTCGCCATTACGATTCCGACAAAGCGGCGGCCGAATCGTTGCCTTGATACATTCCCCAACACCGCCTAGAAGCGATCCGGAAGCGAGCGACAAGCCCACCGGGCTCGCGGCCGGGCGCGGCGCCGTCGTGGCGACCCGGACTACCTGTTGTTGTTCACGGCCGGATCCAGCAGCCCGCGCTCGGACAGGTACTCGCGCAGCGGGAAGCGGTCCTCACCCAGGCCCCAGTACGAGATCGCGTCGCGGCCGCCGCCGAGCAACTGCCGCTGGATCGGCGTCAACCGCTCCCACCACGGATGCCCCGGGGTGATCACCCGGTCCTCGTGCGGAGCGATCCAGCGGTACGTCCACCCGACGAACAGCACCCTGCGAGTGATCTGCGAGTAGTTGTCGGACCGGCCGTGGTAGATGCGCCGGTCGAAGACGACGACGTCGCCGCGGTTCGGGCAGACCTCGATCGCCCCCTGCGGATCCTCGAAGCCGAGTTCCGGACGCTGCGGGCGTGGCAGCCGGCCGGTCTTGTGCGAGCCGGGAATGCACATGAAGTTGCCGCGGCCCGGCTCGGAGGCGTCGGAGAGCCAGAACGAGGTGCGGATGGACAGCAGTGGGCGCACCGGCTCGGTCTCGATTTCCAGGTTCTGCCGCCCGCCGTCCTGATGCCAGCGCCAGACCTTCCCGCGCGGCCGCGGGATCGGCGGGTGCACGTCCAGGTGGTGGTGATAGGCGTGGATGTTCCAGCCGAGGATCCCCCAGACCAGCGGGAAGACGGTGGGCAGCTCCAACAGTTCCAGGAAGCTGTTGTCCCGGTGCAGGAAACCCATCAGGTGCAGGCTCTGGTCGTCCGGGTGCAGGCCGCCGGACTGCTTCTCCGCGGCGTACACCCGGTCCATCGCCTCGTCGAGCCGGCCCAGCAGCTCTTCGGGCACCGCGTCGCGGACGATGAAGTAACCGTCCCGGTCGAAGTCGGCGCGCTGCTGTTCGGAGAGCAGGACGCCGTCGTACGGCACCGCCCCTGCCGCGTGCACGCCGTCCCGCGCCCCGGACCGGCCCCCAGCCGTCTCGTGTGCGCTCATGCTGCCCAAGGTCGTGGCGCTCAAGGTTCCCTCCCGATGTGCGGCCCCAATGTCGCAGATACTGACTCCTCCAAACCCCGGTCAGGGTGCGCGCGCACCGCATCAGCTTCGTGACATCTCTACCGGTTTCGCCACCGGGCGGTCCCGGGTTCGTTTCGCGCGGAGCGCGAACACCGTTGCCCTCGCCGGGCGCGCGGCCGAGGATGAACGGGTGCGTATTCTCGTTCTAGGCGGCAGCCGCTTCCTCGGCCGTGCGTTCGCGGCCGAAGCCCTCGCCGCAGGTCATGACGTCACCGTGTTCAACCGGGGCTTGTCCGGTCCCGATCTTCCCGGCGTCCAGGCGATACGCGGCGACCGCGAGGATCCCGCGGACCTCGGGAGGCTGGTCGCGGAGGGAACCGCGGCCGGGCCGTGGGATGCGGTCGTCGACACCTCCGGCTACGTGCCTAAGGTCGTCGGCGACGGCGCACGCGCGCTGGCCGGCGCGGCCGGCGCGTATCTGTTCGTCTCCAGCGTCTCCGCCTTCGCGCACTTCCCCGCCCGGAGCATCACCGACGGTTCGCCGCTGCTCGCGTGCGAGCCCGACGCGACCGAGGGCGAGTACGGTCCGTTGAAGGCGGGCTGTGAACGCGCGCTCCGCGCGGCCTTCCCCGGTAGAGTGCTGATTCACTCGCCGGGGATCATCCTCGGCCCGCACGAGAACGCCGGCCGCCTGACCTGGTGGCTCAGCCGCATAGCGCGCGGCGGCGACGTGCTGGCCCCCGGCGAACCGGAGCGTGAGATGCAGCTGATCGACGCCCGGGACATCGCCCGGTTCGGCCTGCGTTGCCTGCAAGAGGGACGCACCGAGCCGTATCTGCTCACCGGCCCGAAGGGCCACACCACCTTCGGCGGCTGGCTGGCCGCGTGCGTGGAAGCCACCGGCGCGCACGCGCGCCTCGTCTGGGCTCCGGATGAGTTGCTGCTGGAGCGGGGCGTGCCGGTCTGGTCGGGTCTCCCGCTCTGGTCGCCCCGGCGCGAACCGTTCGCGGGGGTCTGGGACACGGACGTGTCGAACGCGCTCAAGGCGGGTCTGGAGTGCCGCCCGATCGCCGAAACCGTGCGGGACACCTGGGCCTGGCTCAGGGATGCGCCGTCTCTCGCGGACGACGACGGCCGCATCAACGGCCACGGCCTGCCGCCGGCCGACGAACAGCGGATACTGGAGGCACTGCGCGACGGCGGCCATTGAACTACGGGGGCTGATGAAGCCGGCCGCTGCCGGATCGCTGTCCGGGCCCGTATACGTAAGCCGGGCCGGCCGGCGCCCGCGGCGACTCGGACACGCCCGCCACCCCACACCGCGGCCACCGCGGTGTGGGGTGGCGGGCGCGGACGCAGACAGCCCCTGACTCCGGCCGCTATCGGTGCTCCGTTTCGGCCTCGGACCGCTCGCGGATGAAGGACTGCGCCTCCTCGTTCGTGTGCGGCGCCGGGACGTGCTCGCCGGCCGGGACCTCGCGTGCCATCAGGTCCACCAGGACCTCCTGCAGGTGGCTGATCCTGTCGGCCGCCGGCGTGATGCCGCCGGACACCGGCACGACGACGCCCGCGAGGACGTCGTCGGTGCGCGGCGTGGTCAGCGTCACCACCGCGCCGACGTGCCCGGCCGCCGCGTCGCGCGCGGTGAGCGGGGCGAGGTTCCAGCGCGTCTCGACCGTCTTGAGGATCGAGGTGTGGTCCAGCGGGGTGGCCCCGTCCCCGACCCGGAACACCGTGCCCGGCGCGATGAGCGGCGATATCAGCACCGTGGGCACGCGCGGCCCGAACCGGGTGAAGTCGAACCCGAACTCGCCGGTCGTGTTGTCCGGCGCCGTCGCCCCCCACGGCGGTGGCACATGG
Source organism: Actinocrinis puniceicyclus (assembly GCF_018283645.1). Lineage (GTDB taxonomy): Bacteria > Actinomycetota > Actinomycetes > Streptomycetales > Catenulisporaceae > Actinocrinis > Actinocrinis puniceicyclus. The sequence continues at coordinate 112,048 of NZ_JAGSXH010000002.1, forward strand.
TCGTAGCACCCGCCGTGCTCGTCGTAGGTGATGATCAGCAGGGTGCTGTTCCACTGCGGACCGGCGCGCAGCGCCTCGTAGACGTCGTGGATCAACTGCTCTCCGAGCGCCACGTCGTAGTTCGGGTGCTGACTGTTCCCGGTGCTGCTCCAGGACGGTTCCACGAAGGTGAACGCGGCGAGCGAGCCGTCCGCGGCGGCCGCGCGCAGGTCCGCGAACCGGCCGAAGTGCGAGGCCGGGGCGTTGCTGATGTCCGGGAAGTTGTGCCTGGTCAGCGGCTGCGCGTCGTAGCCGTACACGCTCCAGCTGATTCCCGCGGCGCTCAGCGAGCCGAAGATCGACGGACAGGTGAAGGTGCGGGTCTTGTCGTCCATGTGGCCCTGGCTCGTGCCGGCCAGCGCGAAAGCCCGGTTCGGCAGCGTCTCGGTCGGGGCCGAGCAGAACCAGTGGTCGCACACGGCGTACCCGCGGGCCAGCGCCGATAGGACCGGCAGCGTCTCCGGCGTGAAGCAGCCCATGATGTCCTGCGGCCGCGTGCCCGGGACGATCGACCAGCCCTCGCGTGACTCCCAGCCCAGCGAGTACGCGTAGTCGGACACGAAGCCCCGCATCGCCGGCGCGGTCGGCGCGCTCGGCGCCGTGGTCGCCCCGAACAGCTGGCTGTTGGTGGCCATGTACCCCTCGCCGGGGTCCGCGCCCGGCATGAAGTAGGCGTTCGCAGTGCTCGCCGTGATCGGGAAGACGGGCACCGGCCGGCCATCAGTGCCCGGATTCGACTCGCCACCGGTCAGTCCCTCGAAGCTCTGACCCGTCGGCGTGACGTTGCCGGCACCGTGGTACAGGTAGCCGAGCATGTGGTCGAAGGACCGGTTCTCCAGCATCAGGACGACGATGTGGTCTATGGCCTGCAGACCCGCGGCGCCGTCCGCGCCTGAACCGGCTTGCTCCGTAGCGCCGCCTGCCGTCATGGTCCCCGCCTTCCGCCGCGCCGCCCCTTGCGCAGCAGTCTGGCAGAACCCGAGACCTTCGCCAGCGCTTTCGAAGCACGTCACCCGGATGGGTCCGCGCGCCTGTTCGAGCGGGGACGGATCATCCCGAGGGCCGCACCGGGCGCCAGGCCAGCGGAGAGGACAGCACCATCGTCGAGGACGGCTGGCCGTGATCGGCGAGCCGGTCGATCAACGCCTCGAACTGGGGCATCGACTCCACCGCGACCCGCAGCAGGCAGCAGGCGTCGCCGGTGAGCCGGTGCACCTCCAGGATCTGCGGGCTCTCGTCCACCACTTCCGGGTGCCGCAGCAGGCAGCGGGGCCCGTAGCAGGCCATCCGCACCAGCGCCTCGACCGTCCGCCCGGCGCGCGCGGGGTTGACGTGGGCGTGGTAACCGGTGATCACCCCGCCCTGCTCCAGTCGGCGCACCCGCTCGGCGACGGCCGGCGCGGACAGGTTGATCCGGCGGGCCAGCTCGTTGAACGAGAGCCGCCCGTCCTGCTGCAACTGCTCGAGCAGCAACCAGTCGACGGCATCCGGAAACTCGGCGCGGGTATTCACGTTGCGATCGTAAGCCCATGTCCGCCGACGCGGTGGCATCGGCCATTCCGAGCCGACGTCCGCGGTAGTTCTATAGTCGGGTGCCTGCGAATGCGACCGCCCCCCCGAGAACGGACCTGAACGAGTACGAGGACTACGCCCGGCTTGGCGCCTTGCTGACTCTGCAGCAACCGCGCACCGACGCCCCGGCCGAGCTCTCGTTCCTCGTGGTCACCCAGATCATGGAGTTGTACTTCACGCTCCTGCGCCACGAGTGGGAGAGCGCACGCGACGTGTTGACCCGTCCCGGCGCCGATGTGCACCGCGCTGTACGCACCCTGCGGCGGGCCCACGGGGCGCAGGACGCGCTGCTCGCCTCCTGGGAGGCGCTGCGCACGCTGACGCCGGCCGAGTTCGACGAGTTCCGCGACGCGTTCGGTGTCGCGTCGGGCATCCAGTCCTACCAATATCGGCACATCGAGTTCCTCCTCGGCGCCCGGCACCCGCGTGCACTGGCCGTACACGAGCAGACTCCCCGTATCCACGCCGAACTGGCCGCACAGGCCGCCGCGCCCTCCTTGTACGACGCGGCGCTCAAGCTGCTGCGCGGGCGCGGCTTCGCGGTCCCGGAGGGGCTGGCCGAGCGCGACCCGCGCACCGAGTACCAGGGCGACGACCGCTTGGTGGCGGTGTGGCGCGCGGTGTACTGCGACCAGCCGCGGCACGGTGACCTGGCGGACCTCGGCGACGCGCTGTTCGACACCGCGGAGCGGCACGTGCGCTGGAAGCAGCGGCACCTGCTGTCCGTCTGGCGCTCGATGGGCGACAAGCCGGGCTCGGCGGGCACTTCAGGAGCCCAGTGGCTGGAGCGCGGCGTGCACCGCAAGTACTTCCCGGATCTGTGGACTGTGCGGGACCAGGGATGGGCATAGTCGTGGATGTGACTCCCGGTGAACTCGCCGAGCGGGCCGCGAAGCTCGACGCGCTCAACCCGCTGGCGCACACCCGCGACCGGTTTCTGATCCCGCCGGATCTGGTCTACCTCGACGGCAACTCGCTCGGCGTGCTGCCGGCGGCCGTGCCCGCGGCGCTCGAAGACGCGGTGCGCCGCCAGTGGGGCCGCGGCCTGATCTCCTCCTGGTTCGACGAGGGCTGGTGGGACGCGCCGTTGCGGATCGGCGACCGGATCGGCGCGCTGCTCGGCGCCGCGCCGGGCCAGGTGGTCACGGGCGACTCGACCTCGGTGCAGCTTTTCAACACGCTGACCGCGGCCGCCCGCCTGCGGCCGGATCGCAGGGTGCTGCTGACCGATCCGGGGCACTTCCCGACCGACGCCTACCTCACCGACTCGGTCGCTCAACTGCTCGGCCTTGAGGTGCGGCGCGTGCCTGCATCGCAGGTCGGCGCGGCGCTCGGTGAATACGGCCGCGACGTGTGCGTGCTCTCCTATCCGGCCGTGGACTACCGCACCGGCGAACTATGGGACCTTTCCGCTGTCACCCGGGCCGCGCACGAAGCCGGGGCCGTGACGGTCTGGGACCTGTGCCACGCCGCCGGCGCGGTGCCTCTCGCGCTGGACGAAACAGGGGTCGATTTCGCGGTCGGGTGTACGTACAAGTACCTGTCCGGGGGCCCCGGATCGCCCGCGTACGTCTACATCGCGCGGCGCCATCACGCGGATGTCCGGCACCCGCTCACGGGCTGGCACGGCCACGCCGACCCCTTCGCGATGCAGGACGCGTACACCGCGGCCGAAGGGATCTCGCGGGCGCGCATCGGCTGCCCGCCGATGCTCTCGCTGCTCGCGCTGGAGGCCGCGCTCACCGCGTTCGACGGCGTGGATCTGCGCGAGCTTCGGTCGGCCGGCCTGAGCCTGACGAGTTTCTTCATCGAGGCCTGCGACCTGCTGCTGGCGGGGCGGGGTTTCGAAGTGGCGACGCCGCGCGCGGCGTCGCGGCGCGGAAGCCAGGTGGCGCTGCGGCACCGCGACGCGGCCCGCCTCGTGCCCGAGTTGGCGCGGCGGCGGATCGTGGGCGACAAGCGCGAGCCGGACATCCTGCGCTTCGGCTTCAACGCGCTCTACAACACTCACGCCGACGCGCTCGCCGCGGTCAATGCTCTGAGAGAACTCACGATCGCCGTCACGGCGTGAGCGCGTGCACGGACAGCATGATGAACAGCGGCAAAGCGGCGAGTATGACCAGCACCGCGCCGGCGATCTGCTCGATCGTCCCGTAGGCGATGTTGGGCTCCTCGTCGGTACGCACGTGCGGCGGGCGGCCGCATCCGGCCATGACCTCCAGTTCGTCTCCGACGTGGTAACTGTCCTGCGAGGTGCGGGCGAGCACGATCGTCTCGCGGTGGGTGGTCGCACCGATCTCGTACTCCACCACGATTCGTGCCGCGTCCGACGGGAACGCCTGCCCCGCGGGATGCCGGGGGATCGCCTCCACCACGCGGGCCGTCACGTGCGATCCGCGCTGGAGCAGCCGCCGTGAGCGGGTGAACTGGGAGCCGCACATCAGCGCCCCGGCGACAGCGGTGACGATGCTCGCTCCCGCTGCGATCACGAACGCCGCGACATGGCCCGCCGCCACGATCCGCCTCCTGGCGCAGAACCTCTTCGGTGACCTGTTGTCACGTTAGCGCGCAAAATCTTCCCCCGCATGATCGGGGGCTAAGAAAGCGTCCGTCCGAGGGCGCCCCTGGCTACCGTGCGGCGCTGCGGCGGCGCCGTGCCCGCGCCGTGGCGGCTGTTACGGCAGCCGCCAGTCGACGGGCTCGGCGCCCTGTCGTGCCAGCAGATCGTTCGCGCGGCTGAACGGCCGGGAGCCGAAGAAACCCCGGTCCGCGGACATCGGGCTCGGGTGCGCGGATTCGATGCACGGTACGCCGGTGCCGAGCAGTGGCTTGACATCCCGGGCGTCGCGGCCCCACAGGATCGCCACCAGCGGGGTGCCGCGCTGCGCCAGAGCGCTGATGGCCTGCGCGGTCACCGCCTCCCAGCCCTTGCCGCGATGCGCTCCAGGCTTGCCGGGAGCGGTGGTCAGCGCCCTGTTGAGCAGGAGCACGCCGCGCTCGGTCCACGGCGTGAGGTCTCCGTTCGACGGTATGGGCAGGCGCAGGTCCTGGCTGTACTCGCGGAAGACGTTCACCAGGCTGGCGGGCAGCGGCTGCACGCCCGCGGCAACCGAGAAACAAAGCCCCACCGCGTGGCCGGGGGTGGGGTAAGGGTCCTGTCCCATGATCAGGACCCGCACCGACTCGAAGGGCTGCTGGAAGGCCCGCAGCACGTTCGAGCCCGCCGGGAGGTAGGTGCGGCCCGCAGCCACCTCCGCACGCAGGAAATCGCCCATGGCGGCGATCCGGTCGGCGACGGGCTCCAGGGCCTTCGCCCATCCGGGCTCCACGACTTCACTCAGGGGGCGCGCCATGGCGCATCACTGTACCCGGCCCGATACCGGGCCCGGGCCGGATCCGGGGATGCGGCCGGATCCGGCCCGGGCGAGCTGAAGCTGAGCTGAAGCGGCCTTGGGTGACCCGGCCTACTCGCCCGGCTCCGCATCGTGGGGCTCCTCGTCCGCGGCGAGGATCTTGTACAGCGACTGGCGCGCCTTGGTCAGCACTGCTCGCGCCTCCTCGCGCTGCGCGCCGCTGCCCACGTGCGTGACCTGCCGGTAGGCCATGATCAGCTGGGTGACCAGATCCCGGTCGCGTGCGAACTCACCGAAGCGCTCACCCGGCCCGGCAGCCTCCTGCCAGAGCCGGGAGAGGTGTTCGGCGTGCTGCTCGGCATGCTCTCGGCCCGCCTCGGTCAGCGTGAACAGCTTGCGCCCGCCCTCGCCGGCCTGCTCGATCAGGCCCTCGTCCTCAAGCTGCGCGAGCGCCGGGTACACCGAGCCGGAACTGGCCCGCCACGCCCCGTCGGTGCGCTGCTCGATCTCCTGGATGATCTGGTAGCCGTTGCGGGGTTCCTCGGCCAGCAGGGCGACGATCGCCGCGCGCACGTCGCCGCGCCCGGCCCGGCCGCGTCCGCGACGATGCCCGCGCGGACCGAACCCGGGGCCGTCCCAGAACTCGGGGCCGCCGAAACCGAAGGGGCCGGGCGGCACCGGGGGCAGCGGCGGGTTTCCGAAGCCGCCGCGCCGGCCGCGGCCATGGCCGCGATGCTCGTGCGGGCCTTCGTGGGGCTCCGGGTGCTCGCCGTGCTCCCAGCGTGCGTGCCGCTCCTCGCGGCCGCCCTGGTCGACACGGCCGCGCCGGTCCCGGCCCCGGCGCTCACGGAACGGGCCGTCCATGGGGAAGGAAGGGAAAGTCATCGTCATCTCCATGATAGTTTAAAGACTTACTCGACGTGTCAACGATATATCGCTAACTTTCGGTTCGCAAGTCCCGCAGGTCCCGCGCGGCCCCCGCCGCCCGTTAGGCTGGTACGGATGTTCACCCAGGAGAAGGAATCGCAGGTCGCACCGCATATACGCACGTTCCATCCGCGTCGCGGCCGAATAGGCGCCGGGCGCGCGCAGGCTCTGGCCAGGCTCTGGCCGCAGTACGGCTACGAGATCGAGCCGGGCGGGCCGCCTTTCGACGCGGCCGCGCTGTTCGGGCGCCGCGCGCCGCTTGTGATCGAGATCGGCTGCGGCATGGGCGAGGCGGTGGCGGCCATGGCCGCGAGCGACCCGGGCCGCGACTACCTCGGCGTGGACGTGCACACGCCGGGCCTGGCCAACCTGCTGGCCACAGCCGAGCGCGGCGCGCTGCGCAACGTGCGCGCCGCCCGCGGCGACGCCGTCGAACTGCTCAGGGACCTGCTGGCGCCGGACTCACTCGACGCCGTGCACGTCTTCTTCCCGGATCCGTGGCCCAAGGCCAGGCACCACAAGCGACGGATCATCCGGTCCGACGTCGTCGCCCTGATCCGCGGGCGGCTGCGCCCGGACGGAACGCTGCGCTGCGCGACCGACTGGGCGCCGTATGCGGCGCGGATGCTGGAAGTTCTGACCGCGGACGCGGGCTTGTCGAACCGGCACGCCGGCTATGCGCCCCGGCCCGGCGACCGGCCGCAGACCAAGTTCGAGCGGCGCGCGCTGGCCGCCGGCCGACCGGTCTTCGACCTCGAATTCACACGCCGGTGACCGGGCCCTGAGCGATGGTTTGGCAAGAATCGGCCAGGATGCCCGCTATGGACCCTTGCGCCGGGCCGGCGGTTTCCCGCGCGGCACGCGGGTACTCGGTCCGCACTGAACGCGGCCGGCACTCGTGCCAGCCGCGCGCATCGTTGGACGGCCGATTGGAGGATGGCAGGCATGGGAGCGCACCGTGCCGAAACGGGATTGGCGCAGCGGCTTGTGGCGGCGGCCCGCTCGCTGCAACAGCAGGAATCGGTCGAGCAGACCTTCCGTGTCGTGGTGGACACCGCTCCCGAACTGGTCGATGCCGCAGAACATGCCGGGGTCACGGCGTTGCGCCGCGACCGAACCGTCCAGAGCCGCGCATATACCGGCGAATTGGCGCTGTTGCTCGACGAGGTGCAGCGCGAGGAGGGAGAAGGGCCGTGTCTCGCGGCGGCGGAGCGGAACGTCGTCGTGCGCATCGACGACATGACGGCTGAGACGCGTTGGCCGAAATTCGCGGCTCGGGCCGCCGAACTGGGTGTGCGCAGCCTGATCTCCTGCGGCCTCGGTCTGGTCGACGGTTGGCGGGTCGCGCTCAACTTCCAAGCGCGCCGCCCCGGCGCCTTCGGAGGCGTGTCAGGGCAGGTCGCCGCGCTCTACGCAGAGCACGCCGCGCTCGCGCTGGGGAACGCGGCCACCGTCGACTCGCTGCGCGGCGCGATGAACCGGCGCCAGGCCATCGGCGAGGCGACCGGAATCCTCATGGAGCGCCACCGCACTGGTTCGGGGCATGCCTTCGGCCGGCTCGTACGCGCATCGCAGCGACTGAACACCAAGCTCGGCGTCGTCGCGGAGTACGTCACGCTCACCGGCAAGGAGCCGGATCTGATCACGGCGGACGATCTGTCGCCAGCGCCCTGAGCGCGGCGTCCGGGCCCTCGTACACCGTCACCCGAGCTCCCGCCAGGTGCAGCAGCCGCTGCACCGGAGGGCTCGGTGCAACAACCGCGAATCGGTCGTGTGCGCGATGGACGGTCTGGAGCACGCGCAGCGCGGAGCAGTCGATGAAAGTGACCTGCGAGAGGTCGAGCAGCAGCGGGCGCCTGTCGCTGAACAGCGACGTCAGCGCGGCCAGCAGCCGGTCCCTGGTGGACAGGTCGATCTCGCCGCAGGCTGCGAGGACGGCCGCAGCGGTGTCGTCGCGCACTACGCGGCAGTCGAACGGGCCTGAGTCGGCAGACGCGGGAGGGTCAAGCGGCATGATGCGGCTCCCTCGACGACAGGAGCGGCGTCGTGCCCGGGACGTCCGGCTGCTTGCTCAACCGGGGCTGTCCGCTGGTCAGTATGCCATTTTTCGGGTTCGGGGGCGCCGCATCGCGCGCCGCGGCGGTCTCAGCCGGTTGGCGTGCTCATCCGGTCGCGGCGCCGAGCCGATTACGACAAGTACCAGGTCGCCGTGTGCTGCGCCGGCGGCGCGAGAACGCACCATACGTCTTTGCCGCCGTGCATGTCCGGCGTAACACCCCAGGACTGGGCGACCCGGGATACCAGGTCCAGACCGACCCCGCCGACCGTGCGCCGCGCCGTGGGGACCACCTGTGGCATGCCGCCGCCGTCGTCGTGCACGCGCAACAGCAGCCGGTCCGCGTCGACACGCAGTTCGACCTCGATCGCGGTCCCCGCGTCCGAATGCAGGACCGCGTTGCTGACCAGCTCGCTGATCACCAACTGGGCCAGTTCGGCGAGCGGCTCCCGGTGCCAGGCCGCACAAGCCTCGGCGACCAGGTCGCGGGCACGCCGCGGCGCGGTCGTCTCCGGGTTCAGCCGAGCCAGCCGCCGTGGGGAAAGTTCCACCACACACTCCACACCTGTCGCACCACGCGCGGCGTCCTCCCCTCCGCGCATGCGCGTTGCGTACACGACCGCGTGCAAACCGGTCGTCGGGCCACGGCTGCCCGGTCGGGTCGGCCTCAAACGATGTGACCCGGGTGACGCGCTGACGATTGGTCCGATCGGTCCTTCAGGCGGCTTGATCCTTCAGGCAGCGCCGAGCAGGGTCTTGCGTAACCGGCGCACCGGGCTGTTCAGGCCGAAACGCTCGGCCAGAGCGTCCAGGCCGTCCGGGTCGGCCGGGGAGCGCGGCAACCTGGAATCGACGGCGACAGTCGGCGCGTCGACGCGGACCCGCACCACCTGTGGCGCCACGGCCAGATAATCGCGCGCCGCGGCGAGGCGACGGCGCGCAGCCGGCTTGATCGGGCTGCCCGGATCGTCGAGCGCCGTGAGGATCGCCGCCACCGAGCCGAACTCGGCCACCAGCGCGGCCGCGCTCTTCTCGCCGATTCCGGCCACCCCGGGCAACCCGTCGCTCGGGTCGCCGCGCAGCGTCGCGAAATCCGCGTAACCGCGTCCCGGGATGCCGTACTTGGCGACCAGGACGCCGTCGTCCACGACCTCGAGTTTGGACACTCCCCGCGCGATGTTCAGGACCCGCACGTCGCTTGCGTCGTCGACCAGCTGGTAAAGATCCCGGTCGCCGGTGACCACGTCGACCGGCCCTTCGTGCGCCGCGCAGTACGCGGCGATGGCGTCGTCGGCCTCGAACTGCTCCGCCCACCCGCGCGCGATCCCGAAAGCGTCGAGCACCGCCTCCAGCACCGGCACCTGGGGACCGAGCGCGTCCGGCACCACCTCGGCCGAGGCGCTCGCGGGCCGCCCGGTCACCGGGTCCTGCCCGCTCGGCCGATCGCCGTCCACCGCGCTGTCAACCGCGCTGTCAACCGCGCCGTCCGCGGGGACCTCCAGCACCCGATGTGCCTTGTACGACGGGATCGCCGCCACCCGGAACGCCGGCCGCCAGTCCGCGTCGAAGACCGCGATCAATCGGTCCGGCCGGTGGGCGGCGACCAGCGCCGAAATGAAGTCCACAGTTCCGCGCACCGCGTTGACCGGCATTCCGTCCGGAGCGGCGATCGACTCGGGCAGGCCGAAGAACGCCCGGAAGTAGAGCGTCGGGGTGTCGAGGAGCATCAGCCGGTCAGCCACCACATCAGCCTCCCACACGCCACCTACAGGAACGCGCGACCCTCGCCGCGGTACGTCGGTACCGTCGCCGTCACGCTGTCGTCCTGTACCAGGTGCAATTCGGCGAAGTGCTCGCACATCTCGCCCGCCTTCGCGTGCCGGAACCACACCCGGTCGCCGACCGCCAAGTTGTCCGCGGCCGCACCCAGCAGCGGGGTCTGTACCTCACCCGCCGCTTCTTGCGGGTCATAGCGAAGACCGGAGGGTAGATACGGCTGCGGTAACCGGTCGGAGCCGGGTGGGCCCGACGCGATGTACCCGCCACCGAGCGCCGTGACGACTCCTGGACCGGGCCGCCGCACCACGGACAGCGCGAAGAGCGCCGCGGGTCTCCCGGTCACCGCCCGATATCCGTCGAACAACCGCGGCTGGAACAACCCCGAACCCGCGCCGATCTCGGTCACCGCGTCCTCGGCGGCCGTACGCTCGACCGAACCGGTGCCCCCGCCGTTGACGAACTCCAGCTGCGCGATCTCCTTGACCGCAGCCACGATCGCGGCCCGTCGCTCGGCCAGTTCCGCCATGCTGCCGCGCTGCATCGCGCGCACCGCCAAGGCGCGCGCGGGGCGTCCCGGCGGCGCGTCGCCGACCCCGGCGATCTGCGCCTCGTACGCCATCAGCCCGACGAGCCGGAATCCGTGCCGGTCGGCGGCCTCGCGCGCCACCGCGGCTACGGCGGCGGGGGAGTGCAACGGCGATCTGCGCGCCCCCACCCGCATCCGTCCGCCGAGCGGACGCCACGAGGCGTCGATGTCCACGCAGACCCGGATCGGCGCTGCCTCCGCGACGTCGGCGGTGACCTTCTCGATCAGGTCGAGCTGCTCCGTCGAGTCGATCGTCACGGTGACCGCGTGCGCGGCGCGGGAATTCGCGGCGAGGCGCCGCAGTGCCGCGCGGTCGACCGTCGGATAGCCCACCAACACGTCGTCGAAGCCTGAGCCGGCCAGCCACAGGGCTTCCGGAAGGGTGAAGGCGAGCACCCCCGCGAAGCCGTCCAGCGCGAGTACCGCGCGCAGCACTTCCCGGCTGCGCACCGACTTCGAGGCGATTCTGATCGGCTTGCCCGCGGCGCGTCTGACCAGCTCCGTAGCGTTGTGGCGCAGGGCCGCCAGGTCCACGACCGCCAGCGCGGGATCCAGGTGCGCGGTGGCGTGGTTCAGGCGGTCCAGGTCGGTCACACGCCGAACCCTTGCATACCCGGGTCGCCCGGGTAAGACCGATTAGATCCCGGAAAGGTATCGACCTGATGACCTCCCTTCGGGCCCGCGTCCGGTCGGCTCAACCGGCTGTCCGACCCCCTTGGGTTGCACTAAGGTTCAACCTGATCAAAGCCGCCGGTCGGTGTGCCGGGGTAACAGAACTGGGGGCGATCATGGCAGCGCAGGACCCGGGAGATCCCCGGGTGACGCACCCGGCGCATGAGGGCACGCCGACCCAGCCTGAGATAACCCGACTGGACGTAACGGAGACCGCCGAGGTTGGTCCGGAGGGCGTCGCAGAGCTGGAAATCGTCGAGAGGTCGGAGACCTTTCAAGCGGCTGCCGGGCCGCAGCCGTACGGCCAGGCACCCCACTCCCAGACGCAGGCGCCCGCACAACCGCAGCCGCCCTACGCGTCGCAGTCCTACGCACAGCCCAACCCGCTTCAGCCCAACCCGTTGGAGCACCCGCAGGCCCGGGGACAGCAGCCGGCGTACCCCCAGATGGCGTACCCCCAGATGGCATACCCGCAGCCGGCCTATTACGGCTGGGGAGTGCCGACTGCTCCGGTGCCGCCTCCGCAGCCGAAGGTTTCCCTGCCACCTCGGACGTTGATCGCCGCTTCCGCCCTCGTCGGAGCCGCAGTGGTCGCGCTCGTGGCCGGATTCATGATGGCCGCACCCTCCGGTGGCTCAGCAGCCAAACGCACGACCGGCGCGGCGGCTCGGGACCAGACCATCCGGGCGGTGTGGCGGACCGCCACCGTCGAACAACTCCTGCCGGCTGCGATCAAGCGGGAAGGCACCGAGACATACGTAAGGCTCGGCGTCAACCCGGACCAGTCCTGTGCGAAGCTCCCCGGTGCTTTCGTGTCCGCGCTGGCTCCCGACAGGTGCGCGCACTTGCTCACAGCCACCTACGCGGACCGCACCCAGACCGTCACGGCCACCGTCGGGATCGTCGTGATCGGCGGAAGCAGCGCGGACCGGCTTCGGCTCTTCCAGTCTTGGACACCCGACTCCAACGCCGACAACGCGGCGATGATGCCCCACACCTACCCCGTACCGGGCACCGTGGCCGCGCGCTTCAGCGACAGCGAACGGGTCGCCTGGCAGTCTCAGGCGTCCTCAGACGGCACGTACCTGGTTTACGTGGTGGCCGGATTCACCGACGGACGGACCGGTCCCGGCGCGGCGGCCGTCGCCGCCGGTTCCGGTTCCGCGCTGAGCTCAAGCTCTCCGGCGGTGCAGGTCGCCGGGGACCTGCCTGCCGCGATCCAGGACCTGATCACCGCTCGGACCAACAGCGCCGAGGCGGGTGTGTCGTGACCACCCTGTGGCGAAACCGGATCCCCAGCACTTCGAGCGCACGGCCCCGGCCCCGCCGCGACAAGCGCCGACTGTCGGCCGCCGCCGTTCTCGGCTGCGTGGTCGCCTCGGCCGTCGCCGGCGCGGCCCCGGCGCACGCGGACGAGTTGCGGGACCGGGAATGGCCCCTGGCCTTCCTGCACGCGGCGCAGTCCAACAGGATCAGCACCGGTTCGGGTGTCACGGTCGCATTGCTCGACTCGGGCGTGGTCAACCGCCGGGCGGACTTGACCGGCCAGGTGACTACCGGACCCGACTACGCCGGGGGAGTGGAACGCCCGGGGCAGACGGGCTGGGGCGAACACGGCACCTGCATGGCCTCGATCATCGCGGGGCACGGCCGTGGCGGAGGCGACGGGATGCTGGGTATCGCCCCGGGCGCCCACGTGCTGTCCGTGCGTGTCATCCGTGACGACGACGCACCCGACATCGATCGGCCGACCACCAGCAACACGCCGATCTCCGACGGCATCCGGTACGCAGTCGACCACGGCGCACAAGTCATATCGATGTCGCTCGGCGGCAGCGACGCCGGCGCCGACACCGATTCCACGCCCGAGGCCGACGCCATCCGTTACGCACTCGACCACAACGTCGTCGTCGTGGCGGCAGCCGGCAATTCCGCGGACAAGGGCGACGCGATCCAGTTCCCGGGCGCGGAACGCGGCGTGATCAGCGTGGCCGCCGTGGACTCCGCCGGGCGCCACGCCGCGTTCTCCACCACCAGCTGGGACGTGGCGGTCGCCGCACCGGGAGTCAACCTGCCCTGTGACGCGGCGGTGAGCGACGACGAGTTCCTGCTCGGCGACGGGACCAGCCAGGCGACCGCTTACGTGGCCGGGATCGCCGCGCTGCTCAAGTCCGAGAACCGGGCGTTGAGCCCGGCGCAGGTGCGCGACATCCTCGAACAGACCGCCCGGGACAAGCCGGCCGGCGGGCGCGACGACCGGCTCGGCTTCGGCATCGTCGACCCGGTCGCCGCGCTCAAGGCCGCCGTCGCGGTCAAGGGCAAGGCCGAAGCGCCCGCCGCCGCGCGTTCCCAGCCGGCCGGGGGCCACTTCGGCTATGGGCCGGCCGCGGTGGTCAGCGAAGCAGCGCCGGCCTTCGGGGCACTGCCGCGTGCGATCGCCGGCGGCCTGGTGCTGCTGCTGGGCGCCGCGGCGGTCGGGTACAGACTGCTGCGCCGCGCTCGCCGCGACGCGCTCGCCGCGCTGCCGCCGTACCCGGTCTACCCGGTCGCCTACCCGCCGCCTGCGGGTGGATGGCCGCCTCCTCCGCAGCAACAGCCGGACCCGACGCAGCCGCAGTCCGGCATCCCATTTCACCCGGGAGCGCAGCCTCCTTCCGCGTCTGCGCGGCCGCCCTTCGCCCAACCGCCTCTCGCGCAGCCGCCCGGCGATTCGCGCATGTTTCCACCCGACTGACGTCGGCAGGGAGGATCTGGCACGGCGCAGACGCCGAATGGTTAAGCTCAACGGGTGACTGACTTCCGCGGCCGTACGATCCAGCCCACCGGCTTCGAGGACGACGACGGGTCCGCCGACGAGGCGTTGACCCAGGCGTTGGCGGCACATCGGCGCGGCGAACTAGACCGTTACGCCCTCTACCCGGTGATGGCCGGCAAGCGCGTCCTCGCGCCGGTCGTCGCGCTGCTCGGCGAGAGCGAGCAGTCCGGCGTCGGGGTCGGCGGCACAGAGCTTCGCCGGGACAAGGACAGCGAGATGGCGCTGGTCACCCTCGTCGCCTCGGACGGCGCGAAGGCGGTCCCGGTCTTCACCTCCACCGGGAAACTCGGCGCGTGGGGCGCCGCGGCGGGGTTCCCGGCCGCCCGCCCCGTGCCCGTCTCGGTCGAGAAGGCCGCGGCCGCCGCACTCCAGGAGGAGGCGGACGTGCTGTTGCTGGATCTGGGCACCGGCGAACAGTTCGAACTCGCCGGAGCGGCGCTGCGGGAGTTCGCGGCCGGCCGCGTGCCCACCTCCCCGAACGAGGACCCGGAGGTCGTGGCGGCGCTGTTGGTCGTGCTGCGTTCGGTACCAGAGGTCGCCGACGTGCTGGAAAGCGCCAGCGTCGGCGCGTTCGCCGAGGGCGCCGTGCTCGAACTCGGCTTCAAGCAGGGCGTTGACCCGCAGAGTCTGACCGCTCCACTGCGCATCATCGCCGAGGCGATCTCCGGCGACCCGCTGCTGCGGGACCGGCTCGGCGGCAGCCTGTCGATCATCGCGGCTCCCTGATCCTCGCCCGCGGAACCGGGGGCGTCCTAAGAGGGCGTGATCCGGGCTACCGGCTGGGTGCCGCGGACCATCACGGAACGCTGGTCGCACGCACCTGCTCCCTCGCACGCCGTCGTGCACGCCGTTTCGCGCATACCCCGTGCTGCTGGTACATTGTCACCAGCGACCGACTGCCGATGTGCTCTCGCACGGAGGTGGTCCGCAAGTGGAGGGCCCACCTCCCACCCGATCGACCGAGCGGCCGACGGGTAACGGTCCCGTGCATCGCGGCTCGCCCCGTGCGTTTCGCGATGTGACGTCGTCCCGCTACGGGTCGGCGTTCCGGTGGTGGAGCTCTGCATGGAATACATGCGGGGCTTTTTTGTTTGCCGGTGCGGGTCGCGTTATCCGGCGCGCCCCTCAGTGGATTAAGGCGGTGCGGGCTCCCAAACCGTACCGCCAGACGGTCGGACGGCTTACGGCTCGCCGCACCGGCCGGCTTGAACCTAGGAGGCCCCATCAGCGCCGAACCCCGCATTAACGACCGGATCCGGGTGCCAGAAGTGCGCCTGGTCGGACCCGACGGTCAGCAGGTCGGGATCGTAGCCATCCAGGATGCGCTGCGACTGGCCCAGGAGGCAGACCTGGACCTGGTCGAGATCGTGCCGACCGGTCGCCCGCCGGTGGCCAAGCTCATGGACTACGGCAAGTACAAGTACGAGTCCGCGATGAAGGCCCGTGAGGCGCGCAAGAACCAGGCGCACACGATCATCAAGGAGATGAAGCTCCGGCCGAAGATCGACCCGCACGACTACGAGACCAAGAAGGGTCACGTGGTCCGGTTCCTGAACGCCGGGGACAAGGTCAAGATCACGATCATGTTCCGCGGCCGCGAGCAGTCCCGGCCCGAACTCGGCCGGCGCCTGCTCGACCGGCTCGCCTCGGACGTCGAGGAACTCGGCTTCGTGGAGTTCGCGCCCAAGCAGGACGGGCGCAACATGATCATGGTGCTGGGACCGCGCAAGAAGAAGGTCGAGGCGATGGCCGAGGCCCGCGCCGCGAAGGCGGCCAAGGCGCAGGACGGCGGGCGCGTTCGCGACCGCGAGGAGCCCGGCCCCGACGACGAAGCGGCAGCGGTCGAGACCGGCGCCGAGACCGGCGCCGCGGCGGCGGACCAGGACGAGCAGTAGCCAGGACCGGCAGGAGAATCACGGGTCGGCGGCGGCCCGCCCGCCGCCCCCGCGTACTCGCGTACGCGCCGAATGAAGAACGAACGGAGAACCGGCTCACCATGCCGAAGAACAAGACCCACAGCGGGGCCAAGAAGCGGTTCCGCCTCACCGGTACCGGCAAGGTCAAGCGCGGTCAGGCCGGTAAGCGTCACCTGCTTGAGCACAAGCCGTCCACCTACACCCGCCGGGTGACCGGCGAGGTCGTGGTGTCCCCCGCAGACACGAAGAAGATCAAGCGGCTGCTCGGTAAGTGATCCAAGCCCGCACGGCACTACCGACAGACCACTGACGAGCTGAGGGGAAAGGCGGCACACCAGCGGCCGCGCGCCCCGCGCAAGGAGTTGAGAACGACATGGCACGCGTGAAGCGGGCGGTCAACGCCCAGAAGAAGCGCCGCGCGATCCTCGAGCAGGCCAGCGGTTACCGCGGCCAGCGCTCGCGCCTTTACCGCAAGGCCAAGGAGCAGGTCACCCACTCCCTGGTATACGCGTACCGGGACCGCAAGAAGCGCAAGGGCGACTTCCGTCGGCTGTGGATCCAGCGGATCAACGCCGCGGCCCGCGCCAACGGCATCACGTACAACCGCTTCATCCAGGGCCTCAAGGCCGCCGGCGTCGAGGTGGACCGCAAGATCCTGGCCGACCTCGCCGTCAACGACGCCGCCGCGTTCACCGCGCTGGTCGAGGTCGCCCAGAAGGCGCTGCCGACCGATGTGAACGCCCCGAAGGT
>NZ_JAGSXH010000300.1 GCF_018283645.1 Actinocrinis puniceicyclus
GAGGAGACACCGGCCCGCCGCGGCCTGCCGTTGGCCGGCCACGGCTCAGCCTCAGTCAGCAACCTGACCCCGCCCGCCGACCAGTCCACATGCGCAGAGGGCGCATCAATGTTCAGCGACTTGGGCAACAGACCGTGCCGCAACGCCTGCACCATCTTGATCACACCGGCCACACCCGCCGCAGCCGACGAATGCCCGATATTCGACTTGACCGACCCCAACCGCAACGGACCGGTGGTCCGGTCCTGGCCATACGTCGCCAACAACGCCTGAGCCTCAATCGGGTCACCCAGCCTCGTACCCGTACCGTGCCCCTCCACCGCATCCACATCAGAAGGCGAAAGACCCGCGTTCGCCAACGCCTGCCGGATCACCCGCTCCTGCGACGGACCATTCGGCGCAGTCAAACCATTACTCGCACCATCCTGATTCACCGCACTACCACGCACCACCGCAAGCACCTGGTGCCCATTGCGCCGCGCATCCGACAACCGCTCCAACACCAACAGACCCAGACCATCGGAGAAACCCGTACCGTCCGCACCCGCCGCATACGACTTACACCGGCCATCGGGAGCAAGGCCACGCTGCCGGCTGAACTCGATCAGTAGCGACGGACCGGCCATCACCGTGACACCGCCGACCAGCGCCAGCGAACACTCACCCGAGCGCAACGACTGCGACGCGAGATGCAACGCCACCAACGACGACGAACACGCCGTGTCCACCGACACCGCCGGGCCCTCCAACCCCAGCGTGTACGCCACCCGGCCCGAGACCACACTGGCCGTGCCGCCGGTCAGCCGGAAACCCTCCAGCTCCGGCGTGTTGCCGCCGTAATCCTGCGCCACGACACCCGTGAACACGCCGGTGTCGCTGCCGCGCAACGAGGCCGGGTCGATTCCCGCGTGCTCCAACGCCTCCCACGCGCCCTCCAGCAACAGGCGCTGCTGCGGATCAGCAGCCAGCGCCTCGCGCGGACTGATCCCGAAGAAACCCGCGTCGAAATCAGCGACGCCGTCGACGAAACCACCACCCATCGTGTAGACGGTGCCCAACACGTCCGGGTTCGGGTCATACAGCCGCTCCAGGTCCCAACCTCGGTCGGCCGGCAGCGGGCCGATCGCGTCGCGGCCCTCGGCCACCAGCCGCCACAACTCCTCCGGCGAACTCACCCCGCCCGGATAACGACACGCCATACCCACGATCGCCAACGGCTCATCGGCCTTCCCGGTGGCGCGCCGCGTGCGTACGACCGGGCGCGCCACCTCTTCGACGGCGCCGACCTCGGTCAGCAACAGACGGGCGATCGCGGCCGGGCTCGGGTGGTCGAACACCAGCGTCGAGGGCAGCCGCACGCCGCTGGACTGGGTGAGCCGGTTGCGCAGTTCGACCGCGCCGAGCGAGTCGATGCCCAGGTCCTTGAACGGCCGTTGCGGATCGACGGCCGATGCCGACGAGTGCCCCAGCACCGCCGCCACCTGCGCCGCCACCAGGTCCAGCACGACGCGTTCGCGGTCCGCCTCGGCGACGCCCGCCAGTCGCTGGGCCAGTGACCCGCCGCCTGCGGCCGCGCCCTTGGCGGGCGATTTGACCAGGCCGCGCAGCAGCGGGGGCAGCATGCCCGACCGGGCTTGCGAGCGCAGTG
>NZ_JAGSXH010000301.1 GCF_018283645.1 Actinocrinis puniceicyclus
TCAGATGTGTATAAGAGACAGCCCGACACCCGCCCCAGCAACACCTGAAACGCCGCGAGCAGAACCATGAACATGGTCGCGTCGCAGCTTCCGGCGAGACGGCGCAGCTCGGCGGCGACCCGGGGGGCGACGCGCACCTCGACGCGTCCGCCGGCGAACGACGGGGCGGCCGGGCGCGCGCGGTCGGCCGGCAGCTCCAGCGCCGGCACCGCGGCCAGCTGCCGCTCCCAGTAGTCCAGCTGCGCGGCGTACTCACCGTCAGCGCTCTGCTTGCGCTGCCACGACGCGAAATCCGCGTACTGCAACGGCAACTCGGGAAGCTCGGGAAGCTCGGGGAACTCAGGCAGCTGCGACTTGTCGGCGGCGCCGGCACCCGCTGCCGACCGGTACACCTGCGCCACCTCGTGCCAGAGGATCGGCAGCGACCAGCCGTCGCAGGCGATGTGGTGCATGACGAGGAGGAGGACGTGGTCCTGCGGGGCCGCGCGGAACAGTCGGCACCGCAGCACCGGTCCGGTGGCCAGGTCGAAAGGCTCCTCTGCGGCTTCGGTGACGAGCGCGCGCAAGGCCTTCTCGCACTCCCGCTCGTCGCCGGCGGGCACGTCGACCAGGGGCAGGGGCACTGCGCAGTGAGGGTCGATCACCTGAACCGGGCCGTCCGCGCCCTCGGCGTACCGGGTGCGCAGTACCTCGTGCCGGGCGACCACGGCGGACACGGCCTCTTGCAGCGCGGCCGCGTCCAGTGCACCGCGCAGCCGCAGGGCCACCGGCGCGTTGTAAGCGGCCGACTGCGGTGCCAGGCGCCAGAGGAACCAGAGCCGTTCCTGCGCGAAGGACAGCGGCAGCGGGCCGCCGTCACGCGGCACGGCGACCGGGCGCGAGGGCTCGGCGGCGTCTCGGCGCAGCCGGTCCAGCAGCAGCCGGCGCTTTTCCGGGGAGAGCTGCGCGAGACGCTCGGCCAGCGTTTCGGCCATCGTCGGTTCCCTTCCGTGTCCGGTCGGATCTGTCAGCGGTGCGGTTTTCGGCATGGCGCTCCCGGGGCCGCGTGGCGCAAGCCGCGGCCCTCGGGCGCGTCCACGCCCTGTCGGGGTTTCTCTGTCGAGCGGGAAGTTCTGGAGCCTTGCGGATCAAGGGGCCGTGCCGATCGAACGGCCGCGCCGGTCAGGCGCCGGCGTCGGTCCCGGCGAGCAGTTCGCGCACGACCTCGTCGGGCAGCGACTCGATGTCGCCGAGGGCCTCTTCCAGAACGGCCTGGCTCGCCGCGAGGTCTGCGGTGACGACCTCGGCCAGCCGGGCCACCGTCGGAGCCTCGAGGATCCGCTTGATGCCGAGCTCGACGCCGAAGGCGGCGCGGATCCTGAAGGCGATCTGGACCGCCTGCAGCGAGTGGCCGCCGAGCTCGAAGAAGTTGTCGTCCACGCCCACGCGCGTGGCACCGAGCACCTCTGTCCAGGTCTGCGCGATCAACTCCTCGACCGCGTCGCGGGGCGCGACGAACTGCCGCGCGGCGGCGGCGCGGCCGTCCTGCGCGGAGGGCAGCGCAGCCCGGTCCACCTTGCCGTTCGGGCTCAGCGGCAACCGGTCCAGGACCATCACGCTCGACGGGACCATGTACTGCGGCACCCGCTCGGCCATGAACTCACGCAA
>NZ_JAGSXH010000302.1 GCF_018283645.1 Actinocrinis puniceicyclus
CACCCGCCGCATCGACCCCGACGACGACCTGCACCCGGTCCCGGTCACCGCCGACCTGGAGATCGAAGACAAGATCCTGGGCCCGTTCACCGCCCGCCAGGCCGCCTACCTCGCGTCGGCCGCACTCATGCTCTGGCTCGGCTACAGCGCCCTGAAACACCTCGTGCCACTGCCGATCCTCGCCCTCGCAGCCCTCGTCCTCGGCGGCGCGTTGACCGTCGCGGTCACCACCACGCGCGACGGTCTCACCCTGGACCGGTACCTGCACGCGGCCCTGCGCCACCACCGCACCCCCCGCCGACGGGTCACGACGACCGGAGCCGACACGGTGCTCGGCGAAGGGCTCGCACCGCTCGATCTGCCGGTCGGCGACCTACTCGAACCCGGCGTGCTGGACCTGGGCGAACACGGCGCGGCGGCGCTCGTGGAGTGCGGCACCGTCAACCTCGCCCTGCGCTCAGGCACCGAAGCGGGCGCGGTGCTCGGCGCGTTCGCCCGCGCCCTGAACGCGCTCAACGGCCCGTTCCAGTTCACGGTCACCGCCCACCGCGTCGACCTGACCGTCGTCGCAGGCCACTGCGAGCAGACCGCGGCCGGCCTGCCGCACCCGCTGCTGGAGGCCCGCGCCCGCGAGCACGCCGCGTTCCTGCACCAGCTGGCCGACAGCACCGAGCTGACCGCGCGCAGGGTGCTGCTCGTCGTGCGCGAACCCGGCCCGCTCCCGACCGCCGCGGTCACGGTCGCGCACCGCGCCGCCCAGGCCGCGCATCTGCTCGCCGCCTGCGGCATCGACACCCGGGTGCTCGACGCCGGGCAGGCTGCCGCCGGCATCACAGCTGCCTGCGACCCCCGGCGCGACCGGCATCCCGCGCGCCTCGCCCCGCCCGCCAGCCCGGTTCGCCTCGCCACCCACCACTCGACACAGGAAGAAGGCGAACTCCCATGGGGCTGATGCGCGCACGCACCAGGATGCGGTCCAGTGCCTCGCCTGCCGGGTCGTGGTTCGGCCCCGGCGGCATCGGGGTCCACGCCCGGCACCTGCGCATCGACGGCGTGCACGCCGCGACCGTGACATTGACCGGCTACCCCGCGGAGGTGCTGCCCGGCTGGCTGGAGGCCATCTACACCTACCCCGCGCGGATCGATGTGGCCATCCACGCCGAACCCGTCGCGCCGCTGGCGGCCGCCTCGCGGCTGCGCAAGCAGCGCGCCCGCCTGGAGGCCGGACGCCGCGGCGACGCGGACAAGGGACGCTTGGAAGACCCGGTGATCGAGGCTGCGGCCGCCGACGCCCAGGACCTGGCGCACCGCGTTGCCCGCGCCTCCGCGAAGCTGTTTCGCGCCGCGATCCACCTGACCGCCTACGCCGACAGTCCCGAAGAACTCGACCAGGTCCTCGCCGAGATCAAGGGCCTGCTCGCCGCTCAACTGGCCACGCTCACCCCGGCCACCTTCCGGCAATTAGAGGGTTGGACCGCCACCCTGCCCGTGGGCATCGACCCTCTCGGCCCGGCCCGCACCCTGGCCACCGAGGCGTTGGCGGCGTGCCTGCCGATCGCCTCCCCGGACCTGACCCGCCTCGACCACGGCGACGACGGTGACGCGGTGGGCGGGGTGCTGTGGGGGCTGAACACCGCCA
>NZ_JAGSXH010000303.1 GCF_018283645.1 Actinocrinis puniceicyclus
GGGTCTGGCCGGTGCCGAAGCCGTCCTGCGCCTGCGCGCCCTGCACGCCAATGGCGACCTCGACGCCTACTGGGACTACCACCTGCAACGCGAACACGAACGCGTCCACGCCTCACGATATCTCGATGGCTTGATACCCATCTGACGCACCCTCAAGGAGCCGCACCCAAAGGACTCTGCCACCGGCCCGGGCGCCGACGTCCAGATGTTGACGATGCTGGTGCCGACGGACAGCCGCTCGGTCGCCTCCAGAAGCGGATCGACCATGTCCAGCTCGGCGCCGGGAGAGGCGCCGAGCCAGAGCGTCCCGTAGCCGATCTGCTCCAGTTCGCTCGCGGTATGCGGTGTCACGTGCGTGTAGGGGGCCCAGATCGCGACCCGGCCAAGATCCTCAGCATTCATACTCGCGGCAACCTTCACCGCCGCCCGTGCTATTCCCGCGCGAGCTGACCGCGGCGTCGGAGCAGCGCTTGAGGCTGCTCGCTCGCCTCATAACTCAGCGAGCTCGCTTGGCTTCGTGCCGGCTCGTCGCACCCGACCAGCTCCCGCATGGCTCCGTTGCCGTGCCGTTCAAGGGAACTCGCGACGGTCAGGGCCTGCTGATGGACCTTGCGGATGGCCTCGGCTACTGGATTCAGGTCGACGACGGCTGGCGCATGGGGGTGTTCCGCCGTCGGCTCACCCGCCGGTGCGCGAGCTGATCGCGGCGCGGCAACAGGGGCCAAGCTTCGCCTGGGCCGGTTTCGCCCGGGCTCTCGGCTGTAGATCTCGAAATTCGGCTCGGCGATCTTCGCTGGCCCATCGCCTCGTTGCGTCATAGCAGGTCATCCCTGAAAGGGCGGGGTCGGTCAAGGGTGCGTCTTGTCCGGTTCTGTGGTGCTCTTGGGCCTGTCGGAGGGCGTGGGGTATCGCGGCCCGGCGTGGCTGGGTCGTGGTGGTAGTGCTGTGGGGTTGTGGCCACCAGGGGTGTTCTGGGTGCGCAGCGGCGGGGCTGCCGGTCATCCCTTCGCCGCGCCGCGCGGGACAGGGTGTCGGGGCGCGGGCGGCAGCCGCACCGAGGCCGACTCCGCCCTCGGGCGGGTGGCCGCCGACCGTTTCCGCACGCTGCCGCCCGATGAGCAGTCTGCTCACGCCGTGAGGGGCAGCGGGCCGCTGGCCTGTGCGTTGCGTAGTGCGGTGCGGGCGAGCGCGGCGCCGCGGGTCAGGCGCTGGACGAAGTCCGCCGAGGCGCGCGGCCCGCTGGTCGCAGGCTCCTGGCAGGCCCGGCATCGTCCCGCGGCGGCGAGTGGTGCGCGGCAGTCCTCGCACTCGGGCCGGGCGGGTGCGGGAACCGGCTTGGCGGGCATCTTGCCGCGCAACCTGCACTCGACCAGCCGGGCCGGGTGGTGGATCGAGGGCGGCAAACCCGCGGTCAGTGTGTTGATGATGTGCAGGTCGGATGCGCCGCGCCGCCGCCATTCGGTCACCAGGTCGGCGAGCCCGTCGATCTCGCCGCGGCCGAGCGCCAGTCTCGGTTCGGCGCGTGCGACGCGCGCGAGCAGCGCGGCGCTGGCCGCCTGCTCGCCGTGCCCGTGGTCGCCTCCGGCCCTCCCTCCCTGACCGTCGGCGCTGTCGGCGCTGTCGGCGGC
>NZ_JAGSXH010000304.1 GCF_018283645.1 Actinocrinis puniceicyclus
CAATGCCACTTAGCTTGATGATCTAGGCTGCGAGCTGCAGGGATGTCGGCTGGGACGGCGCGCGGACCGGTTCGGGTATCAGGGGTTTGAGGTTGACGAGGTCTATGGTGGGCGGCCCGGCGTGGCGGACCCCGGTGTAGTCGGCGGTGCGGACCTTGTAGGAGTTGTGGCGGGCGCGCTTGATCTGGCGGGGGTAGGAGCGGTGGCGGCGGGGTGGGTTGAGGTTGGCCGGCGCGGTGATCTCGGCGGTGGCCTCGGTGTGCAGCCGTACCCGGCCCTCAGGGGGAAAAGGCCGCCGGATCGGTGATCCGGCGGCGGGCCAGGCGGACGGTGTTCTTGAACTTGATCCGGTCCGGGTCGGTGTCGGTGTCGGTCGCCGCGGTGCAGATCAGGGCGGCGATGGCGTGGTGGGTGAGCAGGTAGCCGTAGATCTCCTGGCGGACCATGTCCGGGCTGCGGGACCGCAGGATCTTCCCCGGCCCGCGCAGCTGGGTCTTGATCTGCGCGTTCGCCCCCTCGTGTTCCCACCGGTCGTGGTAGGCGACCGCCAGCTCCCCGGGCAGTGCGTCACGGGGGTCGACCAGGTTGGTGATCAGGCAGAGCAGTTCCTTGTCGGCGCGATCGGCGCCGCCGCGGTCATCGACGTAGTACTCCACCACCCGCACCAGGCGGCACCGGTCGCGCTCGTGTTCCAGGTCGGCGCCGGCGCGGGCGGCCTGAAGCAGCCGGGACCTGGCCGGGGTCCGGGCGGCGGGGTCGAACACCAGCGTCGTGTAGGAGCCGTCGCCCAGGTCGGCCACCACCGGCAGGTCCATCGTGTCGCCGATCCGCCACAACAGCCCGGCCCCGGTGTCAGCGGCCCGGCACCACAGGTCGAAGGAGTAGAAGCCGCGGTCGGCGGTGAACAGCATGTCCTCATCCAGCAGCGGGATCAGCTCGGCGGCCGCGCTGCGCTCCCCGGTGCCCTTGCCGGCCACGCCGCCGATCACCGCCCCCAGTTCGCAGTGCGATCCGGACTCCACCAGGGTGGTCGCCCGGGCCTGCGGGAACGCCCCGCCGGAGGGCTTGCCGAAGGCTTCGGTGTTGGCTTTCGTGTCCGGCAGGTCGAACACCATGCCGTCGATCGACACCAGCCGCCGGTGCCGCAGCCACGCCCCCCGCGTCAGCGCGGTGGCCACCGGCCGCGCCACATGCTCGAACACCTGCTTCACCGGCTCGAACCCCAGCCGTGCGCGGGCCTGGGTGATCCCGCCGGAGGTCGGCGGCGCCCAGGCCGGATCCCACCCGCCCCACGAGCGCAGCGGCTCGGCCATCCTGGCCATCACCCCCTGGTAGTCCTCCTCGGCGAACAGCGCCATCGCCATCGCGAAGTACACCATCAGGTGCGGCGGCAACGCCCCGCCGGAGCGCTTCGCACCCCGGCCGCACCCCTCCACCGCCTCGTCCACCACGATCCGCGACACCGAGGCGGTCAGCAGACCCACCCCCAGCATGTCCGTCAACGGCGCAATCGGCTCAGCACTCGAACTCACCCCCGAACGCTACCGCCCCGACCCCGAAACCAGTGGAAACAACCTGATCAGAGCCCTGAACCCATCAAGCTAAGTGGCATTG
>NZ_JAGSXH010000305.1 GCF_018283645.1 Actinocrinis puniceicyclus
CTCGGCTTCGTGGTCGCGGTGGTCGCGCCCGGGCCGCCGGCGGCGCTGCTCGGCTTCGCGGTGGTGGGGCTCGGGATCTCGGTGATGGCTCCGCTGTGTTTCGCCGCCGCCGGCCGGCTCGACCCGGCCGAGACCGGGGTGGCGGTGGCCCGGCTGAACATCTTCAACTACGTCGGCTTCCTGTTCGGCTCGGCGCTGGTGACCGGGTTGTGGGGGGCGGGCGTGTCGCACCGCGCCGGACTGGTGGTGCCCCTGGCCGCGGCGGCGGCGATCGCGCTCTTCGCGTTCGGGTTCGGCGAGCGGCGCACGGCGGCGAACTTCGTGCTGCTGGGCTCCGGCCAGGGCGCGGGCGGGGATCTCAGCCTGAGCGAAGCCGCCTCCAGGCCGAACGCAGGCTGACGAGCGGGTCCCACGCGCCGGTGCGGCCGCGCGCGAGCGGATAGCAGGCGAACCCGAGCAGCAGCGCGGCGAAGTGCCCGACGTCGGTGAATGTGCGGTCGCTGAGCAGCGCGGCGCCGTAGTAGATGACGAGCGTGGCCGCGTACAGGTACCGCCACGGCGCGGTGATGAGGTAGGCGAGCACGCCTTCTGCGCCGGCGAGCGCGTAGCTCACCCCGATGTCCGGGATGAAGGCGGCGGAAGGCGGCGCGGTGCCGTGCCGGATGTTGTAGTAGACGACGCTCTGGCTCAGGTATGTCGCGCCGACGTGCGCGATGACGATCACGGCCAGCCAGCGGCCGGTGCCGAGCCAGCGTTCCACCGGCGCGTGGAACGTGCTGTAGAGGATCAGGTAGGGCCACCAGTGCCCGCCGTCGAGCCACAGCGCGCTGCTGATCAGCACCTGGACCGGCTGGTGCGAGAGTTCGCGCAGGTTGGTCGAGTGGTGCAGGACGAAGTGGTAGCGGAACCGGGGGCTGAACTGGTCCAGGATGATCTTGTTGACGAGCAGGATGATCAGCCAGGCGTATGTCCCGGGGGCGTCGCGCACGTACGCCAGAACGGCCTCGGCACTGCGCTGGACCCGCGCCGCCGGTTGCACCATGCATCCATGATGACCGGGTCCACGGGCCGGCGCCCGGACCGCCGCTGCCCGCGCGGCGGCGGTGCGCGAGACTGATCGCCGTGCACACCCACCTGTACAGCCTGCCCGCCGCCGTCGACGCTTCGGCCGACGAACTGGACGCGCCGGTGCCGCCGATCGAGGCGGTGCTCTTCGACTTCGCCAACACCCTGTTCCGCATGGTGCCCACGGACGTCTTCCTGCGCCGGGTGTGGCGGGCCGCCGGGCGCGACATCGCAGACCTCGACGTCGCGTCGGTGGCACGCGGGGTGCGGGCCGCTGCCGAGTTGCCGCATGTGCGCGCCGCGCAGCAGGGCCGCGATACGGACCCGAAGCTGCACCGCGAGGCCACGCGCGTCTGGTTCACGGCGGTGCCGCAGCTGGCCGGGATCTTCGATCTGGCGTACGAGGCGGTCTTGGCGGCGGAGAACTGGTTCGCGTACACGGACACGGTGCCGGTGCTGAGCGAACTGAGCCGGCGCGGGATACCGGTCGGCGTGGTCAGCGACATCGTCTGGGACGTGCGCCGCGATCTGGAGG
>NZ_JAGSXH010000306.1 GCF_018283645.1 Actinocrinis puniceicyclus
GCGCTGGTGGGCGGGGGGCCGGGGGAGAGCGACCTGATCACGGTGCGCGGGCGGCGGCTGCTGGCCGAGGCGGACGTCGTGGTCGCCGACCGGCTCGCTCCGCACGGGCTGCTCGACGAGCTGGCTGCGGACGTGGAGGTCGTGGACGCGGCGAAGATCCCGTACGGGCGGGCGATGGCGCAGCAGGAGATCAACCGGATCCTGGTCGAGCGGGCGAAGGCCGGCAAGTTCGTGGTGCGGCTCAAGGGCGGGGATCCGTACGTGTTCGGCCGCGGGTACGAGGAGTTGCTCGAGTGTGCGCGCGCGGGTGTCGCGGTGACGGTGGTGCCGGGGGTCACCAGCGCGGTCAGTGTTCCGGCGCTGGCCGGGATCCCGGTGACGCACCGGGGGGTGGCGCACGAGTTCACGGTGGTTTCCGGGCATATCGCGCCGGATCACCCGGATTCGCTGGTGGACTGGGCCGCGTTGGCGCGTTCGCGCGGCACGGTGGTGCTGCTGATGGCGGTCGAGCGGATGGGTGCGATCGCGCGGGCGTTGATCGGGCACGGTAAGGACCCGGATACGCCGCTGGCCGTGGTGCAGGACGGTGCGTTGCCGGGGCAGCGCACGGTGCACAGCACGCTGCGGGCCGCGGCCGAGGACCTGGCGGCGGCGGGCGTGCGGCCTCCGGCGATCGTGGTGCTCGGCCCGGTGGTGGCGCTCGCCCGCGACCTGGCGCACGCCGCCGGCGCGCCGGTGCTCTAAGCTGCGGTGCTTTAAGCTGCGGTTCGGCGTGGCGTCATCGCGCGCTGCGGTAGCGTTCGTAGATCACGCGTGAGCCGAACGTCCTGGTCTCGGCCAGTTGCAGCGGGACCTCCTCGGTGACCGGCGGCAGGTAGGGTGTGCCGCCGCCGACGAGGACCGGGTGGCGGAACATGCGCAGTTCGTCGACGAGGCCGAGCCCGATTGCCGCGGCGGCCAGGCCGGCGCCGCCGATCGAGACGTCCTTGTCGGTGGCGTTGAGCGCCGCGGCGACCTCCTGGTCCAGCGGCGCCCCGGCGAGCCGGGCGTTGCCCTGAACGCGGGTGAGTGTGCGGCTGAAGACGACCTTCGGCAGCGCGCACCACACGTCGGCGAACTGGTCCGTGGCCTCGCTCTGGCGCAGGGAGGCGTCCGTCTCCCACACCAGCATGGTCTCGTAGAGCCTGCGGCCCAGCAGATAGCCGCCGAGCCGGCTGACCTGCGCCAGGTGGAAACCGAACAGTTCCTCGTCGGGGGGCGTCCAGGCGAACCCGCCCGCGCGGTCGGCGATATATCCGTCCACGGAGACGCCCATCGAGTAGATCAGCATGACGTGGCTCCGGTCGCCTCGCGGCGGGCGACGATGACCGGGGCGGGATTGACCCGGGGGCCTGGCATGGGGCCGTCCTTCCATGCGTCCGCGGGCTGCTGCGCCAGGGCCTGGCGATCGGCGTGTTCGCGCGTTTGCCTCAGGATGCCACGGCGCCGCTGCCTGTTGCGCTTTCCGGCCGCCCCTCCGTACCCCTACCCCGACGACCGGACCCGAGGACTGCGGCCGGGCCGTCGCTGTGGCCGGGGCGGTGG
>NZ_JAGSXH010000307.1 GCF_018283645.1 Actinocrinis puniceicyclus
GCCCCGGTCCGCCTTGGGTTGTCCGGCGTGCGCGCTCTCGGCACCGACGCCGCCGAGCGAATCGTCGCCGAGCGCGACGCCGACGGGCCGTTCAAGGACATCGAGGACTTCGCCCGGCGCACCGAACTGCCGTTGGCCGTGCTCGAGGCCCTGGCCACCGCGGGGGCGATGGATTGCTTCGGGCTGGGGCGCCGCGAGACCCTGTGGGCGGTCGGCGCCGCCGCGGGCAGCCGCCGCGGCCACCTGCCCGGCACCGTCCCGGGCACCGCCGCGCCGCCGCTGCCGGGCCTGACGGCCGAGGAGCGCACCCTCGGCGAGCTGTGGGCCGGCCAGCACGCCGCGACCCACCCCATGCTGCTGGTGCGCGAACGACTGGCTGCCGCCGGGGTGACTGCCGCTGCCGACCTGCCCGCCCTGCGCAACGGACACCCGGTGCGGATCGCGGGCCTGGTCACCCACCGCCAACGCCCGCCGACCGCCCACGGCGTTTGCTTCCTCGGCTTGGAGGACCACAGCGGGCTGATGAACGTCATCGTTCCGGCGAAGATCTGGGCCGCGCAGCCGCGCCGCGTCAAGGAAGCCGGAGCCCTGATCATCTACGGGACGATGGAAAGCGAGGACGGATCGATCAACGTGCTCGCCGGCCGCCTGACACGGTTGACGGTCGCGGCAACAGATCGCAGCCGCAGCTTCCGCTGAGCTCCGGCTGCTCCAATTCGCCGCCCGCCGGACGATGCGCTGGCTGAGAGTGATCAGACGGTGAAGGCCACGACGAGCATGCGGCGGCGGGGTTGGCGCGGACACATGCAGTGTTTATGTCTGCCCGAATGGAAAATTACTTATCTTGGACGGCGCCGCCTGCAGTCGGGGACCACATGGCGACGCAGGGACGCTGACGGGTGGTGCGGGTGGCGCGCGGCATGGTGTGGTTCGACGGCTCGGCGCTGCGGGCCGCCCGTCTGCGGGCGGGCAACGAAGCGGGCTGGTCGCTCGACGAACTGGTCCGTAGGCTGCGCGCGGCAGGGTGGGCCGGTGCCACACGCCAGACTTTGATCGGCTACGAAAATGGAACCAGCGTTCCGGAACCCGCCCGGCTGCGGGTGTTGGCTATGGCGCTTGGTACGACACCGGCGGCGCTGTCCGGGGTAGCCGGCGAGCGTGCCCGGTTGGCGGACTTGCGGCACTGGGCGGGGTTGACCGCGAACCAGGCGGCCGGGTCGTTCGGATTCTCCCGCTGGTCGCTGCTGCGCGTCGAGCGGCTCGGACAGCTGCCGCGGGGGTGGGCCGAGTCTCACGAAGGCGAGGACGGGTTCGTCCAACGCGCCGCCCTCGCCTACGGCACGACGCCGCAGGTTGTCGATGCGGCGTGGACGGCCGTTTTGCGCTCCACCGAGCGCTGACACCGCCACCCGTCTGGGCGCACCGCAACGGATCATCCATTCGGGCCGTGTTCCCGGGCACCCACGGTCCGCGCCCGCTGCTGCTGGGCCTCCTGGACCAGCGCTTTCTGCTCTTTCTAAACCCTACGTACGGTTTAGGGAGAATCGACAGGGGCGGGT
>NZ_JAGSXH010000308.1 GCF_018283645.1 Actinocrinis puniceicyclus
CGACCTGCTCGAACACCTCCCGCACCGGTGCCTCACCCAGCCGGGCCCGGGCCTTGGCGATCCCTCCGGAGGTCGGGGTCTGATAATCCGTGTCCAGCCCGCCCAGCAGCGCAAGCGGCTCAGCCAGCCGGTCGAACACGCCCTCGTAGTCCTCATCGGCGAACAACGCCATCGCGATCGTGTAGTACAGCATCAACGGGCCGGCAGCGCACCCCCGCCGCGCTTGTCCTGCCTGCCATGCTCGGCGATGGCGTCCTCAACCACTTCCGGCGGGACCCAATGGGTCAGGACACCCAAAGAGATCAGATCGCACAGGCGCGCAGCGCCGGGGTTCGATGGCACCGCAGGATGCTACAACGCGAAGCCCAACGTCAGAACCTTGATCGAGCTTCATTCAGTGGCATTGATCTCGGCCCGGTCGGGGAACACGTTCGTGCGGGCCACCCATTCCGGTACACCGCCGGCCGTGTATCCGGTGCCCGTGAACGGCGCCGCCCAACTCCGGCCTTCCTGGCCCGCGATCTCGCCGACGCGTTGCGCGACGGCGTCGTTGTTGACTGCCCCGAACGAGACGCTCGCGTCCATGTTCTCCGGCGCGCGGAATCTGAGCTGGTAAGCCTCACCAGCGTTCTTCTGTACAGGTGACCAGCCCTGACCGTTGTCATCGAGCGCGAGACCGTCGCGCAACTGAGCGGGCGTCTCCAAGTGCTGCGTGTCCGTGCCGCGGGCGATGGAGCCGCCGAAGCCTCCCGGATTGAAGCTACGGCCGTTCATCTCGGTCGCATTGCTCAGGTAGTGCTCGGCGACGTTCGGATGCAGCACCTTCGTCATGATCTGGCCGCCGTCCGCCTTGATCGACTGCCGCACCTCGATGACCTGTCTGGCCTCCCGCTCGGTGAGCAGGTTCGTCGGCGTCGTGCGCAACCGGTCGTGCTCCGCGCGGCTCAGTCCCCGCGCGTCCAGCTCCTTCTGCAACTCTTCGTCGAACGACGGCCGATCGTGCAGGGCGGAGCGAGAGAACTCGCCCTCGGGTTCGAGGATGCTCGAAATCCGGCTACGCAGCTCTCCGCTCTCGGCGCTGCGAACAGCGTCCTTGCCCAGAGCCCCGCCGCTGCTTCTCCCCAGCCTCTCAGCCAGGTCGAGCATCCTCCCGCGTGCTCGGCGTCGGCCGAGCAGATCCGCCTTACGACGTCCTCAGTACCCTTACCCGCGCTGCGGTACATGTCCTCGACCGCTTTACCCGCGTCCTTGCTCAGCGATCTGCCGATCCGTTCGGCAGCCTGCTCAAGTGCGTGAACAATCGCATTAGCCATCAGCATGACCCCCGCCGACTGCCAGATGATGGATATCGCGTGCAGCGCCGCCCAGTCTGCCGCGTACGGCGAGCCGACGTCCAGCAGCCCAGTCGGTATTTGACGAGTCAGGGTTCTACCCAGGGTTAATGACAAAGTGATCTTTCGTCCTTTTTCTGGGTGATCGTCAGGTCAGGTGGAGTAGTCCTGTCAGGAGTTCGGGTCTGCGGGCGTGTCTGCGCAGGGCTTTGGCGATGTTGGTTTCGC
>NZ_JAGSXH010000309.1 GCF_018283645.1 Actinocrinis puniceicyclus
AGAGACAGATGTATTGGTTTGCTTGCTGCTGCCGGTGTCCGATGCTGGGTAGGTGTGTTGGCGGTTGCCACGGTGCCGCCGGAGCGGTGGCGGCCCGGCGCGAAGCGCCGGGCCGCTGGAGTGGAGGCGGTGGCGGGGCAACCGCCCTTGACCCCGTAGAGGGGGTTTTCGACAGCCATCACTTCGCGCTCGCGATATTCGGACGGCTGGGTGCTGTGCGGGGTGTGGTGCTGGCTGGGTGGCGCACGGTCGTTCGATGGGGCTGGTTGTAGCTCAGTGTCCGTACGTTCCGGCTTCAGGGTGGATCGGGGTGTGGGGCTGAGAATTGCCTGAAATGGGTGGGCGTGTGTCGGGGGTCGGGGTTAGCCTGGGAGGAGTCGGCGGATTTGCCGCCCCTGGTCCACGGATGGGAGGTGCATGGCGGGTTCTCGCACTTTTGTGCGACACGTCATGCCCCTCTGAGGTTCCTTCGGGTTCTTCCTTTCCGTGACAGGTGGTGGTTCGGCTATGTCTGCGACTTCTGTTCTTCCTTCTCAAGGTATTGAGTCTTATTCGTCCGGGTCGTCGTGGGATCCGCAGGCGGATGTTCCGGTGCAGGTGCGTTGGGCGTCGGGGTTTCCGGGTGGCTGTGTGGCGTTGGAGCGTGCGCAGCGGCAGATTCGGGATATCGGGGCGTGTGAGCAGCCGATTTGGTTGCGGGGCCGGTCTTTGACGATCGCGCTGGCCACGGGTGAGGTGGTCGGGGAGTTCGCGAGTAAGGATGCTCCGTTCGGGGCGGTGCCGGTGCGGTGTATGAACCGGCGTGCCTCGCGCTGCGGCCCGTGCTCGAAGCTGTATCAGGGTGATGCGTTTCATCTGGCGTGGTCGGGGATGGCGGGTGGCAAGGGTGTGCCGGAGTCGGTGGCGGCCAATCCCCGGGTGTTCGCGACGTTCACGGCTCCGTCGTTCGGGCCGGTGCACCGGGCGTGTAAGAAGGGTGATGCCGGGGATCGGTGCCGGGCGCGTCGGGGCCGTCCTCGTTGTCCGCATGGTCGGGCGTTGTCGTGTCCGGCGCGGCATGATCCCGGGGACAAGGTCGTGGGGACTCCGTTGTGCCCGGCGTGCTATGACTACCCCGGTCACGTGCTGTTCAACGCTTTGGCGTCCAAGCTGTGGAAGGCGTTGACGGACACGCTGTATCACCGTATTGCCGCGCTGGGGGGTGTGCCCCGGCCCGAGGTGCGGCGGCTGGTGCGGGTGGAGTATGTGAAGGTCGCGGAGTTTCAGGCGCGCGGGGTGGTGCATTTCCACGTGGTCTTGCGCCTGGACGGTGCGGAGGGTGCGGGCTCTGCTCCTCCAATGTGGGCGACGGCGGAATTGTTGGCGGAGGCGGTGCGCTCGGCGGCGGCCGTGGTGTCGGTGGCGGCTCCGTCCTCGGCTGCGGTCGGGGATCGGGTGCTGCGGTTCGGCAGCCAGCTCGATGTTCAGCCGATCGAGGCGGCCGGGGCGGTGACGGATCGGAAGGTGTCGCGGTATCTGGCGAAGTACACGACCAAGAGCACGGAGGATGCGGGCGGG
>NZ_JAGSXH010000030.1 GCF_018283645.1 Actinocrinis puniceicyclus
CCCCGGACCCGGCGCCCGCGCCGGTACCCGCTCCGGCCCCGCCGTCACCGACCCCGGCGGCACCGACCCCGGCGGCATCCGCGCCTGCTCAGAGCGCCGACGAAGGCCCCGGCGCATACGTGACCCCGCTGGTGCGCAAGCTCGCGGCCGAGCGCGGCGTCGACCTGTCCACGATCGACGGAACCGGCGTCGGCGGCCGGATCCGCAAGCAGGACGTCATCGAGGCGGCCAAGGCGCGCGCGCCGCAGCCCGCCCCGGCAGCGGTCAACGGCGCCGCCCCCGCGCCCAGCGCCCCGGCGGCCGCGCTCTCCCCGCTGCGCGGGCGCACCGAGAAGCTCTCCCGGCTGCGCGCGCTCATCGCCAAGCGGATGGTCGAGTCGCTCCAGGTCTCCGCGCAGCTGACCACGGTCGTCGAGGTGGACGTCACCGCGATCGCGCGGCTGCGCGACCGGGCGAAGAAGGACTTCGAGGCCCGCGAGGGGGTCAAGCTTTCCTTCCTGCCGTTCTTCGCCATGGCCGCGGTCGAGGCACTCAAGCAGTACCCGCAGGTCAACGCCTCGATCGACGTGGACGCCGGGACCGTGACCTACCACGGCTCGGAGAACCTGGGCATCGCGGTGGACACCGAACGCGGCCTGCTGGTCCCGGTGATCAAGAACGCCGGAGACCTCAACCTCGGCGGCATCGCCCGCGCCATCGCGGACCTGGCGGCCCGCACCCGCGACAACAAGGTCTCGCCGGACGAACTCGGCGGCGGCACGTTCACGCTGACCAACACCGGCTCGCGCGGGGCGCTGTTCGACACCCCGATCATCAACCAGCCGCAGGTGGGCATCCTCGGCACCGGCGCCGTGGTCAAGCGCCCGGCGGTGGTGACCGATCAGGTGCTCGGCGAGGTCATCGCGGTGCGCTCGATCGTGTACCTGGCGCTGAGCTATGACCACCGCCTGGTGGACGGCGCCGACGCGGCGCGCTTCCTGGCCGCGATCAAGGCGCGGCTCGAGGAAGGACGCTTCGAGTCCGAACTCGGCCTCTGAGTTCACGCGGCCGCCGCGCGCCCCGCCCGGCTTTCACGTCCCGGCAGCTCCCGCTTCGGCGGGCGCTCGCCGGGACGCGGCGCGTTCGGGCAGGTCGGCGCGCTGCGGGCGAAGCGGGACGGTCCAGGCCCTGAGAAGGCCGCATGCGCTCGCTCAGGAAGTGGCTGTACCGTAAGCCGACCGACGGCGTCATTCGGCAGTTTCGGACTAGGGGCAGGAAGCGCGGGACGATGGCATCGCAGGCCGGTAAGAAGAGTGCGCAAGAGCGCCGTGTACAGATCGAGAAGATGCGCGCGGAGCAGACGCGCCGGGAGCGCAAGCGGAAGATCTACTTCGGGGTCGGCGCGGGCGTGTTGGTACTCCTGCTGGTCGCGGGGCTCTCGGCGCTCGCCCTGTCCAAGAAGAACGGCTCCACTCCAGCGGCGAGCACCGCGGACTCCACGCCCAACGCGCTCGCCCAGACCTGGGACGGGCTGACCGGGCAGACCGTGGACGGAGTCTCGGCGCAGACCGAGGAGCAGGTCGCGTATCACATCCACTCGCACCTGGAGATCTTCGTCAACGGCAAGCAGAAGGCCGTGCCCGCGGGCATCGGCATCGTCAAGCCGTGGAGCACGCAGCCGCAGAACGGCGGCAACGTGTTCATCGAGGGCGGCAAGCAGATCTACTACCTGCACACCCACGACAGCAGCGGAGTGCTGCACGTCGAGTCGCCGACGACGCAGACCTACACGCTCGGGCAGCTGTTCGCCGAGTGGAACCAGCCGCTGTCCGAGACCCAGGTCGGGCCGGCCACCGGCAGCGTCATCGCGTACGTGAACGGCCAGAAGTACGCCGGCGACCCCTCGAAGATCGAGCTCACCCCGCACGAGGTCATCCAGTTGGACGTCGGCCAGGACGTCGCGTTCCAGCCGTACACCTTCGCCTCGGGGCTGTAACGCCCTTGGCGGTGCTGGGGAATGTCTCAAGGGGCGAATCCGGTGGTCGAATCGTTGCCTTGATACATCCCCCAGCACCCGCCTGGCGCGCAGCGTATTCGGATTCTGACGATTCCCCGGCGGGTAGGTAGACCGCGACACCGATCCGGGCTCGCTGGGGGGTTCGTATGCACGCTGACGTGTGCGTCGTCGGCGGGGGAATCGCCGGGCTCGCCGCGGCGGTGCGACTGGCGGGCGAGGGACTGTCCGTGACCGTCCTGGAGGCGGCCCAGGACGCCGGCGGGCGGGCGAAGGACGCTCGGGTGGACGGCTTCACGCTCGGCGACGGCGCGCATCTACTGCACACGACGTGGCCGGCGCTGCGGCACGCCGTCCCGCCGGCGCAACTGGCTCTGGGCGGCTTCGCCGCCGGGGTGCGGGTCTGCTCCGGCGGCGGGAGCGCACCGGTGTCGCGGGTCCGTTTCGGCGCGGCGCCGAAGCGGCCGCAGCAGACCTTCTCCGCGCTGCGCATGCCGATCGGCACGCCGGCGGACAAGGCGCGCCTGTCCAAGTTGCTGTACCGGCTGGCCACCACCCCGCCGCAGCGGGCGCTGTCCGGTCCGGAGCAGGCGGCGGCCGAATCCTTCGCCTCGCGCGGGTACTCGCCCGAGCTGGTCGACCGTTTCCTGCGGCCGTACCTGGCCGGGCTGGCCGCCGACGACGATCTGAGCGCGTCGGCGCGCGGCGCGGACTGGCTCCTGCGCCTGCTGGTGCGCGGCCGGTTCGCGGTCGCCGGCGCCGGGATCGGCGCGTTGGTCCGCAGACTTGCCGGCAGGCTGCCGGAAGGTGCGCTGCGAACGGGCGCGCGGGTACACACGGTGCGCGCCGACCGGGTCGTGAGCGAAGCCGGGGAAATCAGGGCACGAGCGATCGTGGTCGCGTCCGATCCCCACGCCGCGACCGCGCTGCTGCCCGGGCTGCACGAGCCGCGGATGCGCTCGGTGACAACACTCTGGCACACCGTGGACGACTCGGCGCTGCCCTTCGAGCCGGACCGTTCGCCGTATGTGCTCGTCGATGCGGAACCCGGCTCACCGGTCGGCCGCACGGCGGTGGTCAGCCGCGCGGCGCCCGCGCTCGCGCCCGTGGGGCGCGCCCTGGTGGCGACGACGGTGTTCGGCGACGACGGCAAGGAACCGGGCGCGCTGGACCGGGCCGTTCTGCCCCGCCTGGCCGAACTGCACGGCGTGCCGGCCCGGTGCTGGGAGACGCTGGAGATCCGGCATGTCGAGCAGGCGCTGGTCACGATGCAGTCCCCGTACAACTTCACGCGTCCGGTGCGGCTGATCAAGGGCCTGTACGTCTGCGGCGATCATCGAGACCTGCCGAACGTCGAAGGCGCGTTGCAGTCCGGGCAACGCGCCGCGAACGCAGTGCTCGAAGACCTGGCGGGCCGGCCGTGACGCGCGCCCCGTCACGACCCGCCGGTCACTCGCCCGGGTAACGCAGCCCGATCTGCTGCCTCATCAGATCCAGCGTGCGCATGATCGACAGCGTCTCGTCCAGCGGCATCACCGGGCTCTCGGTCAGCCCGGCACGCAGGCAGCGGCCCACCTCCGCCGCCTGGAACCGCAGCCCCTTGCCCTCGCGCGGGAAGTCAAGAGTCTGCGTCGTACCGTCCAGCAGGGTGAGCCTGGCCGGAAGCCTGCCGTCCGCCCAGTCGGCGATGTCGATGCGGCCCTTGGTGCCGGTGATCGAGGCCGTGTTCGCGGTGCGCACGTCCAGGGCCGTCGTCACCAGCGCCTGCGCGCCGTTGGCGTAGCCGAACACCGCCGAGGTCTGCGCGTCCACGCCGGTGACCGCCGGGCTCGCGAACGTGGCGACGCGGTCAGGCGCGCCGAGCAGCATCGAGGCGAAAGACACCGGGTAGATGCCCAGGTCCAGCAGTGCCCCGCCGCCGAGTGCGGGGTCGAGCACGCGATGCGCCGGGTCGGAGCTGAGCACCTCGCCGCGGTCCACGACCAGCGAGCGGACCTCCCCGATCCGTCCCTGCGCGATCAGCTCGCGCAGCCCGATCTGGTGCGGCAGGAACCGCACCCACATCGCCTCCATGAGGAACACGCCGGCCGCGCGGGCCGCCGCGATCATCCGCTCGGCCTGCGCCGCGTTGACGGCGAACGGCTTCTCGCACAGCACTGCTTTACCGGCCGCGATCGCGGTGAGACTGACCTCCTCGTGCGCGGTGTGCGGTACCGCGACGTAGATCGCGTCCACGTCGGGATCGGCGGCCAGGACGTCGTAGCCGACGCGCCGGCGCGTTATTGCGTGCGGCCCGGCGAACCTGTCCGCGGATTCCTGGGACCGGGAGCCGACCGCGACGAGCTGCGCGTCGTCGAGCAGGCGCAGATCCCGTGCGAAGGCATCGGCGATCACGCCGGTTCCGGCGATGCCCCAGCGGATCCTTTCGGCCACGGTGCTGCTCCTCCCACGCGATCATCGATGCGGATTCAGCCTATAGCGCCGACAAAGGGGTACAGCCTGCCGCGGGCCCTTACCTTGGCCGGCGCCGCTGTCCCCGCCCGGCGCCGCCGAGCCCGCCTCAACCCGCCGTGCGCGATATGCGGACCGCCTCGTCCGCCCACGGCTCTCCGGACGCGCTTGTGACCGATTTCACTTGCTGTGGAACGGGCCCGCCGGCCGCGAGCGGACGCGCCGGATCGCCCGCGCATCCGGCCGCGCGGGCGCGTCGTAGAGTCGTAAGCGTGGGCGAACTGGAAATCATCCGAGGCGGTTTCGGCGCCGAGGCGGTCGATTACCGCATCGCGTGGGAGGACCAGCGCGCGCGGCACGCGGCGCGCGTGGCGGACCTTGTCACGGACGCGGTGATCCTGCTCGAGCATCCGCCGGTGTACACCGCCGGGAAGCGGACCGAGCCGCTGGACCGGCCGTTCGACGGCACGCCCGTGGTGGACGTGGACCGCGGCGGAAAGATCACCTGGCACGGTCCCGGCCAGCTGGTCGGCTACCCGATCGTGCGGATGCCGGAGGGCGTGTACGTGGTCGACTTCGTGCGGCGGGTCGAGCAGGTGATCATCGAGGTCTGCTCTGATCTCGGACTGCACACCGAGCGGGTCCAGGGCCGCTCCGGCGTGTGGGTGCCCGGCGACGCACTGCGCCAGGACCGCAAGGTGGCCGCGGTCGGGCTGCGCTTCGCCAAGGGAGTCACGATGCACGGTTTCGCCCTGAATTGCGACAATGATCTGGATTGGTACCACCGCATCGTGCCGTGCGGAATCCGTGACGCGGGCGTTACAACGCTCAGCGAGGAACTGGGCCGCCACGTGACCGTCCAGGACGTGTTGCCGCTCGTCGAGAGCCACCTGCATCTGCTCACCGAGCCCAAGGGCGCGTCGACCGACCGGTCGCGCCGCGCCGCAGCCGCATAGACTGCCGTGACCGACCCGGCGATCCCGCTACTACCAGCAGTGATGCGCGAGACCGAGGAGATGCGGCCGTGACCGCCATCAATGACAGCAGCCCGGCCGACGCGGCGCTGACCACGACCGGGCCCGACGGCCGCAGGCTGCTGCGGCTTGAGGTGCGCAACGCGGCCACGCCGATCGAGAAGAAGCCCGAGTGGATCAAGACCCGCGCGAAGATGGGCCCGCAGTACACGCAGCTGCGCGATCTGGTCAAGAACGAGGGCCTGCACACGGTCTGCCAGGAGGCCGGCTGCCCGAACATCTTCGAATGCTGGGAGGACCGCGAGGCGACCTTCCTGATCGGCGGCGAGCAGTGCACCCGGCGCTGCGACTTCTGCCAGATCGACACCGGCAAGCCGGCCGCGCTCGACCGCGACGAACCGCGGCGGGTAGGCGAGTCCGTAGCGACCATGGGCCTGCGATACGCGACCGTGACCGGCGTGGCGCGCGACGACCTGGCGGACGGCGGCGCCTGGCTGTACGCGGAGACGGTCCGGCAGATCCACGCCCAGGTGCCGGGCTGCGGCGTCGAGCTGCTGATCCCGGACTTCAACGCGGTCCCCGAACTGCTCGCCGAGGTGTTCGACTCCGCACCCGAGGTGCTGGCTCACAACGTGGAGACGGTGCCGCGGATCTTCAAGCGCGTCCGCCCGGCGTTCCGCTACGAGCGCTCGCTGGATGTGATCCGGCAGGCCCGCGCGGCCGGCCTGGTCACCAAGTCCAACCTCATCCTGGGGCTCGGCGAGGAGCGCGGCGAGGTCTCCCAGGCGCTGCGGGACCTGCACGCGGCTGGCTGCGAACTGATCACCATAACTCAGTACCTTCGGCCCTCCCGCCGCCACCATCCGGTGGAACGATGGGTGAAGCCGGAGGAATTCGTCGAACTGAAGCAGGAGGCGGAACAGATCGGCTTCGCCGGGGTGATGTCCGGGCCGTTGGTGCGTTCGTCGTACCGCGCCGGGCGGCTCTACCAGCAGGCGGTCGCCGCGCGAACGGCGTAACGGCTTGAGCGTGAGAGGGAACCCGGTCGGCGCAGTCCTGGTCTCGGAACGCTCTTCACCGGGAATTGACCGGTGCGCAGTAACCTCGCAACACGAGACAGCAACCCTGGTGGTGCTGATCCGACCAGGAGATTGGGGGCACGGAAGCATGACGGTGACGGTTGACGGCGCCGCGGCGAACCGGGCTGGGGCACGGCGCGGAGCAGTGCGGACCGTGTTGAACACGGTCGAGTGGGTGATCTTCCGCGGCGACGGGCTCACCGTCGCGCGCGAGAACGCCTGGGCCGCGGTCCAGGAGGACCGGGCGCGGGCGAAGGTCAGAGCGGAGGCGTCGACGGCGCTGCACGACGCGAACGTCCCGACGCTCAAGTAGCCGCGCGGCTGACGACCTGTCAGCCGCGCAGGCCGCCTGCCGCGAGGCGGCGGTACCGAATCAGTCACGGCGCCCCCGGGCGGTGCGATGATCACCGCGCCGGGGACATATCCTTTTGAGCATGGCGCGTAACCCCTCCCCTGAGCCGACCGTGAGCCCGGCGGCACCGTCCGAGCCGCCGAGCGGCCGCCTCAAGCAGTTCGGCTACGCCTACAAGGTGACCAAGCAGGCCGATCCGCGGCTCACCCCGGCGATGCTCGCCTGGGGCGGCGGGACCGCCGCCGTCGTGTTCGTACTCTTCTTCCTGCTGTTCGGCGGCAGCGTCGTCGGGCTGGTCTTCGCGATCCTCTTCGCCCTGGTGTTCGGCGCGCTGGTGGCGCTCTCCACGCTCTCGCGCCGGGTGCAGCGCAGCGCGTACGCGCGCATCGAGGGACAGCCGGGGGCGGCCGCGGCGGTCCTCGAACAGAGCCTCAAGCGCGGCTGGACGATGACCCCGGCGGTGCAGTTCAACCGGCAGCAGGACCTGGTGCACCGGCTGATCGGGCGTGCCGGGATCCTGCTGGTCGGCGAGGGCGACCCGAACCGGGTGGCGCAGCTCGTCGCCACCGAGCGCAAGTCGATCGCGCGGTACCTCGGCCCTGATGTCGAGGTGGACTCCCTGATCGTGGGCGACGACGGCGCGGCGGGCCAGGTTCCGCTCAGCAAGCTGTCCCAGACGCTGACCAAGCGCGGCCTTCGCGGCAAGGCGAAGCTGACATCCCTGCAGGTCAACGAGTACGCGAAGCGGCTGGCCGCGATCGGCGGAGGTCCGATGGCGAACCTGCCGAAGGGCCCGATCCCGCGCGGCGGGCGCATCCCTCGCGGCAACATCCGCTGAATGTCCCCGGTGTCAGCTCCTGACCTCGACGGTCCCGGCGAGCCGGTCGTGCAGGCCGCGCCCGTCGCGGTCCCAGACCACCGCCGGGACGACCAGCAGAAGCAGCACCGTGCGCAGGATCACGTGCAACGGGGTGAGCGGACCGCCGAGTTTGCCGACGCGCAGTCCGAACAACCGCTTGCCGAGCGTCGTGCCCCACAGCGAGAGCAGCACCAGGTGCTCGGCGCCGAACAGCGCGATCGTGCCCCACTGTCCCTGGGCCGAGGATGCGTGCCAGCCGAAGGCCAGGGCGAGCATCTCGGCCACCGCCCAGTCCACGACCAGCGCGCCGAGCCGGCGGCCCTGCGGCGCCAGCGAGCCCGGCCCGGACTCGGGCAGACCGAGCCGGCGGCCGCGGTAGCCCTCTGCGTCCTGCGCGGAGCCGGCGCGCGGGCCCTCAAGCCATCCGCCGACCGCGGCCCGTGCGCCTGCTTGCTTAGGGGTGCCTGACTTGCGCGCGGACGGTGGAGACTGTGTCATGCCTACCAAGGTAGCCGTCCGAAACAATCGGCCGGTGCCGGGTCCCCGGGTTGACGGCCCTAGCGTGCCGCGCGACGGCCTGATCCCGCCGCGTGTAACGTGCAGGAAACAACAGGGACACGGCCGGGAAATGGCCTTTACCTATCGTTCCCGGCCAGAGCCTGATTGCGAAATCGGGCCTGTGGGTCCGGCCGTCGCGCGACGCGGCGCAGGGCGGTCCCCGCAGGCGCGGACTGTCGAGGCCCTGGCGGGCAGCAGGCGAGCCGTGTGGGGGCTTGCGCGCACTCGCCGAACCAACTTCAAAGCCCCCCGCTCTGTGCCCATCGCGTTTCCCGAGTCCGGTCGGCTCTCCCGGCGAGACCGACTTCATCGGGTCGAGGAGGAATAGTGACATTCCAGAACGCCGACGAGGTACTCAAGTACCTCAGTGACGAAGGCGTCCAGTTCGTGGACGTCCGGTTCTGCGACCTGCCCGGCGTCATGCAGCACTTCACCGTGCCGGTGGAGTCCTTCGGTGCGTCCGTGTTCACCGACGGCCTGGCGTTCGACGGGTCCTCGATCCGCGGCTTCCAGGCGATCCACGAGTCGGACATGCAGTTGCTGCCGGACCCGGCCACGGCGCGGCTCGACCCGTTCCGCAAGGAGAAGACGCTCAACATCAACTTCTTCATCCACGACCCGCTGACCGGCGAGGCGTACTCGCGCGACCCGCGCAACGTGGCGAAGAAGGCTGAGGCGTACCTCAAGAGCTCGGGCATCGCGGACACCGCGTACTTCGGCCCCGAGGCCGAGTTCTACGTGTTCGACTCGATCCGCTTCGACAGCAAGGTGAACGAGTCCTTCTACCACATCGACTCGGAGTCAGGGCACTGGAACACCGGCCGCGAGGAGGTCGGCGGCAACCTCGGCTACAAGGTGCGATACAAGGGCGGCTACTTCCCGGTCGCGCCCTATGACCACTACGGCGACCTGCGTGACGAGATGGTGCAGGCGCTCAAGGGGGTCGGCCTTGAGGTGGAGCGGGCGCACCACGAGGTGGGCACCGCCGGCCAGGCCGAGATCAACTACAAGTTCA
Organism: Actinocrinis puniceicyclus; assembly: GCF_018283645.1. Classification (GTDB taxonomy): domain Bacteria; phylum Actinomycetota; class Actinomycetes; order Streptomycetales; family Catenulisporaceae; genus Actinocrinis; species Actinocrinis puniceicyclus. The sequence continues at coordinate 9,282 of NZ_JAGSXH010000030.1, forward strand.
ACACCCTGCTGCACGCGGCCGACGACCTGATGCTGTTCAAGTACGTCATCAAGAACGTGGCGCTCGCGAACGGCAAGACCGCCACCTTCATGCCGAAGCCGCTCTTCGGCGACAACGGCTCGGGTATGCACACCCACCAGAGCCTCTGGAAGGACGGCAGCCCGCTCTTCTACGACGAGATCGGCTACGCCGGCCTTGCCGACACCGCCCGCCACTACATCGGCGGTCTGCTCAAGCACGCCCCGAGCCTGCTGGCGTTCACCAACCCGAGCGTGAACTCGTACCACCGCCTGGTGCCCGGTTTCGAGGCGCCGGTGAACCTGGTCTACTCGCAGCGCAACCGGTCGGCGTGCATCCGCATCCCGATCACCGGCGCGAACCCGAAGGCCAAGCGGATCGAGTTCCGCGTGCCGGACCCGTCCAGCAACCCGTACCTCGCGTTCTCCGCGATGCTGCTGGCCGGCCTGGACGGCATCAAGAACAAGATCGAGCCGATCGCCCCGGTGGACAAGGACCTCTACGAGCTGCCCCCGGACGAGCACGCCGCGGTCCCGCAGGTCCCCGGCAGCCTCGGCGCCGTGCTCGACGCGCTCGAGACCGACCACGACTACCTCACCGCCGGCGGAGTGTTCACCCAGGACCTGATCGAGACCTGGATCGCTTACAAGCGTTCGGCCGAGATCGACCCGATCCGCCTGCGCCCGCACCCGTACGAGTTCGACCTCTACTACGACATCTAAGAACGTCACAGGTCAGGCCCCGTAAACAGCCCCCACGGGCCGTGCACGGGCCATGATCAAGGCCCCGCCGACGGACGTTCGTCGGCGGGGCCTCGTCACGCATCGCTCATAAGGGCGGCTTGGTACCTGACCGCCGCGAGTAGAGGTCGAGCGCACGGCTCGTCGCTTCAATCGCAGCTCTCGCCCCCGTCGTCAGCAGGGGCGCCGGCCAGTGGGAGCCCACGCTCAGTCCGCCGTCAGTCCAGCTGTATGACGCCGGCCTGGATCGGAGCCTGTTCGCCGTAGGGTGCGCCGGTCACGACGAAGACGAGGCCCGGCCGGCGCCAGGTTCCCGGGCCGGACAGCGGGATGGTGAATCGGCTGTAGCCCCTCGGCATCGCCGAAGACAACCGCGTCCACTTGCCGGGATCACCGAGCGCCCGATTGACAAAGAAGTCCTCGTCACTGTTGGCGCTGACGATGACGGTGCCCTGGGGGCCGCCGGAATCCGACCACGACACGGTCGGGGCCGCCGACGGGGCGTACCCGTCCTGGTCGAGCAGCTCCTGCGCCGGGGACGAGGCGAACGACTCCGGATCCCGGGCGAGCTTGTAGCGCACTGGGTAGTAGGTGTCCGAGACCCCGAACTCGTAGGTCATGATCCACAGACTGTGATGCACTTGCGCGACGGTGGTCATGCCCGGTCGCTGGCTGTATTCCGCACCCACGGCGTCATCGACGACCGGACCCCAGTGACGCAGGTCCCTGGTGGTCTGATGCGCCAGCTTCTGCCCGTACCTCGGGTCTCGCTGGTCAGAGTAGTAACAGACGAGCCGGTCATGGTGCAGCAGCAGGAACGGCTCCCACACGGGCGTGTTGCCGTTTTGCGGATTGGGCGGGCCGCCCTGCGCCACCGTGCTCAGGTACTGCCAGGTCAGGCCACGGTCGACGCTCGCGTACAGCACGATCCGTGTGCTCGAGGAATCCAGTGAGTTGCCGGCACACAACACCGCGCCCTTCGGGAGGCCGGCGAAGGCGCGCGGCAACTCGTACAGGAACGGCTGCAACCAGAGCCTTCCGGGCTCGCCGTTGTCGGGCACATTGCCCCGCTGAAGCCAGGTATGGCCGCCGTCGTCGCTCCGGAAGATCGGGAACCCGCCCGGCTTTCCGAAGTCGAACTGCTGGAATGTCGCCAGGTATGTCTGCGATCCGCCCGGCTGCACGCTGAGCCGCACGGCTCGCGCGTACGCCGCGCCTGGTCCGGGGTCGGCCACCGTGACCGGGCCGAATGGAACCTCACCCTGCGATAGGCCGGAGTTCGTCGCCGCCGCGACCGCTGTTCCCGTCCTGCCCACAGACAGCGCCACAACCGCGGCTCCCCCTGTCCCGAGTAACGCCCGGCGTGTCAGGCGCACAGCCCCGTCAGCCACACCATCGGCTCGCCGACCATCGGTGGATGCGGTCCACAGCGAGTCACGACCATTCTGCATGGTTCCCCTTCGCTCTATTGAGATCAGCGATGGGGACGTTACGCGGTTTAGCAGCCGAGTCAATGGACTGCGCCCAGATCGGGGTGAATAACCCTGCTTCGTCCGGGCACATCAGAGCCTTGACAAGCTTGGCGAGGCATCGGTCAGTGGTGTCGCCACGACAACCGGGAACCCGAGCACGGCCATCCATGTCAGTGGTCGACTCTACGGTCAATAACCGGTGAGGGGAGATTCGCGTCGATCCCGAGCCAGGAGCGCACCGGACGGTCCGGGCCCGCGTGAGCGGGTCTGGACCGTCCGGCTGTACGGGTTCTACATCCCGGCCGGGCGGCGCACCGGCTTGCGCCGCAACCGCCCGAGCAAGCGGGAGCCGAGCAGCGCGTGCAGAAGGCCGATCGTGGACAGCACCGCAAGCTCGGCCGGCCGGTGGTGCCGGAGCAGTTCCACCGCGGCGAGCACGATCGCGACCGCCACGACGAGCGCGGACAGCACCCCGTGGAAGCGCCGCACCTCGGAGTGCGGCCAATCCTCGGGGTCGGCCGGCTCCGGCGCGTCGGGGACCGCGCGACGATAGCCGGCGAACACCCGCGACGCCCACGCGCTGGTCGACTGACGCCCGTAGAGTTCGAGCACCCCGACGAGAACGAGGAGCGCCGCGAGGTACACGGCCACGAACCCGGCCTCGGTGCTCACGCCGTCACCGGCTCGGCATCCGGTTCGGCTCCGGCGGCCGGATCGTCCTGGACGATCTCGGTGAACAACAGGACCTCCTCGGGATCGGCCGCACTCCGGACCGCCTTGGTGCGGTAGCGCACACCGAGCCAAGTCATCCACAGCAAAGGCAGCACCCCGGCGATGAACACCACATCACCGGGCAGGCGGAGCCACTCGAAGAAGGAATTGGTGTTGCCCTGGAGGTAACCCAGGCTGCGCGCGTCCGCGTAGCCGCTCTGAACGACCTTGTACAGCTGTAGAGCGCCCTGAGGAAGCATCGAGGCGAAAGACATCCACAGCAGGCCGATGTTGAGCAGCCAGAAGGACAACCGGGGCCAGCGGTCGGACCACCGCTCCTCCGGGATGAGGTAACGCAGCGCGAACACGGCGAACCCGACGGCCAACATGCCGTAGACGCCCATCATCGCGGCGTGCGCGTGGTTGGCGGTCAGCCCGGTACCGATCTCGTAGTAGGAGACGATCGGCAGGTTGATCAGGAAGCCGTCGATGCCCGCGCCGAGGAAGTTCCAGAAGCCGACCGCGGCCAGGAACATCACGGCCCAGCGGTGCGGGAACGGGGTGGACGAGCCGCTGCGCCGCCGGGCGCCGAGCTGCAGGAAGCTCCAGGCCTCGACCGTCAGGAACAGCAGCGGGACCACCTCGAGCGCGGAAAACGTGGCGCCGAGCGCGAGATGCTCGGCGGGCGCGCCCTGGAAGTAGAGATGGTGCATCGTGCCGATGATGCCGCCGGCGCTGTAGAGCACGATGTCGAGGTAGATCACGGTCAGCGCCACGCGCTCGCGCACGACGCCGAGCAGGACGAACAGGTACGCGACCGTGGCGGTGGTGAACAGCTCCATGAAGTCCTCGACCCACAGGTGCACCACTATGAAACGCCAGAAGTCGCCCGCGGTGAACTCCGAGTCGGGGTTGGTGATCAGGCCCACGGCGTAGAACGCGGGCAGCGCGAGGGCGGCCAGGAAGAACAGCCACGGCATGTTCGCGACGCTCTCCGTGCGCAGCCGCTTTCGCAGGCCCCGGAACAGGATGAAGGTCCACAGCGCGAGCCCGACGACCAGCAGCACCTGCCATACCTTGCCCAGGTCGATGTACGCCCAGCCCTGGTCGCCGAACTCCTTCCACAGTGAGCCGAGCCAGCCGCGCATGCCGGCCATCTCGCCGAGCAGGCTGCCGACGACCACCACCACGAGCGCGCCGAGCAGCACCCGGGTGAGCAGCGCCTGCCGCCGCGGTTCCCAGCCGCGGGAGATGAGCGGAGTGAGGAAGATGCCGATGGCCAGGAACGAGGTGACCACCCAGAAGATCGCCAGCTGCTCGTGCCAGGTGCGGGTGAGGTTGTACGGCAGCCAGCGGTCCATCGGGATGCCGAAGAAGCTGCTGAGGTCGGCCCGGTAGTGCTCGGTCAGGGCGCCCACGAGGGTCTGGACCAGGAACAGCGCCGCCATCGCGAGGAAGAATCCCGCGGTGGCGCGCTGCGCCGGGGTCAGCTTCACCTTGTCGGGCGCGTGGAAGCGCAGCTCCCGGTGGTCGCGGTGGTGCCAGCCGAGGAAGTTCCAGCGGCCGAAGGCGGCGAAGATCGCGCCGGCGCCGGCCAGCAGGAAGATCAGCGACAGCACGCTCCAGAGCACGACATGACCGGTCGGGACGTTGTCCACCAGCCGTTCTGAGGGCCAGTTGTTGGTGTAGGAGTAGTCCGTGTCCGGACGGTCGGCGGCGGCGGACCAGGCGGTCCAGCCGAAGTAGGCGGTCAGGTCGAAGATGTCCGCCGGATCGGTGATCGCGCTCGGCCGCACCCCGTTCTCGCCCTTCGGGCTGCCGAGCAGTTCGGCGTAGTGCGTCCTGATCTGCTGGAACGCCACGGCCTGCGCCTCGGTCCACACCAGGGTGCCGCTCTTCTCGTCGTACCTGTTGGTGCGGAAGTCGGCGACGGTCCGGCCGTGCGGGTCGCGCAGGCCCTCGCGGGAGTACTGGTCCTGCACGGAGGTTGCGGCCCGGTTGAGGTAGTCGGCGGTGAAGTCAGGCCCGAGATAGGCGCCCTGGCCGAAGATGGAGCCGTACTCCATCAGGCCGTTGCGCAGGAACGTCTCCTGGCCCTTGCGGATCTGCTCTCCGGTGAAGAGGACCTTGCCGCTCGGCGTGACGACACGGTCCGGGATCGGCGGCTGGAACTGGTAGGTGAGCATCGCCAGCAGGCCGAGCACGAGGAAGCCGGCGACGGTGACGAGGATGGACGCCTGGACCCAGCCCTTCGCGATCATCCTGGGCTGTTTCGCCCCGGGCGGCCGGTCGGACGCGGGCGTCCCGAACTGGTCTCCAGTGGCGGGTTCGGACAATGCCATAGGTCTGATTCCTCCTCCGTGCACGCGGCACACTCCGGCTCCATATGCGGATCACCGAGCCAGCACGGCACAATAAAGTACAGACCGTTTGTATAAACAACTCAGACTGATGTGATGTTCGACACGCCGTAGAAGTTGGCGTGCGTTCCGCGCCTTCACAGAGAATACGCAGGTAATGCTGTTGATCCTCGCGCCGATGTTGCCAGCGTCACGGCAGTTAACCCTGGGCAACCGCACTCGACCGTGCAACCGAAGCGTCGCATCGCCCGACTGCAAGGATTGAAACGATAATATCCCGTGAAAAATGGGACGGAGGAGCCGGTCGGCCGCCGGCGGGGACGGCGAGCCGGTCCTGCCGCGCTCGGCGGATATGCGGCAGGACCGGCCGGATCGCCCCGCTTACAGGCTCGGGAAGCTCGGGAACGAGCAGGACGGGACGCTGCCGGAGGTCACCGGAGCCGACAGCCTGGTCAGGCTCACGTCAGTGCCCGAGGACGGATTGAGGTTGGAGCTGTAGGTGTCGACGTACGCGTACTCGGCCGTGTAGGACGTGTTGTCCAGGCTGACGTACTGAAGGTAGAGGCCCGTCATGTGCGAGGAATCGTAGCCCTCGATGATCGACGTGGCTCCCGAGACAGAGCTCTGCGACTTGAGGCCGTCGATGATGATGTTGGTGAACTCGGGGATGCTGCTGGTGCTGCTGGAGGAGGAGTAGCGCGGGTTCAGCTCGATCAGGTGCTTCACACCGCTCTCGCAGGTGTTGATGTAGGTGACCGTGGAGACCTTGCCGCCCTTGCCCGGATAGCTCTTGATCCGGATGCCGTTGTTCAGGCTGCTGACGTTGCCGGAGCTGTCGGTGCCCTGGACGGTGTTGTTCTTCACGAGCACGTTGCTCACGCCGTCGTTGGTCTCGCTGCCGATGGAGATGCCGTGCGTGCCGTAGAAGTGGTTGTTCGCGATCGTGATGTTGCTGGACGCGCCGCTGCCGCCCTTGATCGCGATACCGTCGTCGCCGTCCTGGATGTACGAGTTCTCGATCGTGACGTTGCTGGCGGCGTCCGGATCGATGCCGTCGGTGTTGCGGGCCGTCGCCGGGGTCTTGATCCGCACGCCCCAGGCGGTGAAACCGCTGCCGGACTTGTAGGTCACGTGGAAGAACGCGCCGTTGACCAGGTTGATGTCGTAGAGGGTGGCGTTGTCGGCGCCGGAGAAGTACACCAGCCGCGGGTTGTTCTGCTTCCTGCCCTCGTTGCCCGCGGTGGTGCCCAGCTGCCACCAGGTGGTGCTGGTGCCCCACATCGTCTGGCCGCCGCGGCCGTCGATGGTGCCCTGTGAGCCGCTGGAGTTGCGGATGCCCTCGATGCCGGAGTTGGCGCCGGAGACCTTGATGAACGGGTTGCAGCCGTTGTCGCTGCTGGAGATCGTGCCGCACACGTCCGAGGAACTCGACTGGTACTGCGAGGCGACGCGGGTGGCGTAGAGCGTGGCGCCCGCGTTGATCACCAGGTACACCCCGCCCGGCACGGTGAGCGGCGCGGACAGGAACGCGTTGTTGCTGCCACTGCCGGTCAGCTCGACGGCCTTGTTCGTTCCCTTACACGAGTTGAGCGCGGACTGGATGCGGGAGGTGTCCGGCGGGTTGGCCTCGGTGCCGCTGGAGAACTGCTCGTTTCCGGTGGCCAGCTTCGCGGTCAGCGTGGTGCAGACCGACGGCGGGGAGGGCTGGCCGACCGAGCGGCTGTCGCCGGTGGCGACGCTGGCGCCCTGCGCGGTACCGGCGGTCAACACGCCGAGCACGAGGGCGGCCGCGGCCGCGGCCGCGAGGGAGATTTTGGGCGTCGCAGGACGCAGTGTTCGGGTGAACGAACGCATGAAACCTGTCCTTGAGTCGTGGACTGACTGTCACATGCGCGGCCGTTCACCCTCTGCCGACCGCGTAACGACGGTGTTGCGCACCGTTGCGAAAGGAGAGTACAGGGCGTGGCAGGCGTTTGGATAGACCCGGTTTGCTCGGCTGTCCGCGGGTACGGGGTGAAGATCCGGAACACGCCTGATACACGCCGTTTGCACCGAGGGAACGTTTCAACGCCACCATGCGCGGCTAAGCGGACTAGACTGGAACACGGTTCGGAGCAGAGCCGTCGATGGTGATCTGGGGCACGCGATGCGCGGGCGCCAGGCGCCGCCCGCGCATCATCACCGGGATTCGGCTCTCCGGCTCTCCGATCCGCGGCCGCTTTTCGTAAGGGAGCCGCCCATGGTGCCGCACTCCCGAGACCTCTCCCGCGCGCGGTCGCACTCGCCGGGCCTGTACGTCGAAGTGGCCCGCGCCGAGCACGTGACGACCGTCTGCGTCGACGGGGACGTCGATCTGGCCACAGTGTGCCTTTTGAGCGCGGCCGCCGAGGTCTGCTTGCAGGGGCCGCCGCTGCGGGTGATCGTCGATCTTTCGCGGGTCACCTTCTTCGGCGCCGCCGGGCTGACCGCGCTGGTACGCCTGCGCGAACAGGCCGAGAACGCCGCGACCGACCTCGTGCTGAGCGCCCCGTCCGCGGCGGTGCACACCGTGCTGGACATCGTGGACGTGGCACGGCGCTTCCGCATCGAGCCGGTGCCCGCGGCGCAGCCGGCCGGCAGCGATGCCGCGGCGCAGCACGGCACGGTGCACCGCAGCGCGGTGGCCTTCCGTCCCGGCTGCTAGTGTCCCGCGCCGGAAATCCGCCGTGAAAATTTTCACGGCGGATTTCCGGCGCGGGACACCAGGCCAGGCCCGCATCGTTTCCGGTACCGGCGAGCGGGCAATCGCGGGCGTTCGCGTCGCACCGGGCGCAGCCGTGCCCGCACCGGAAGTGAGGCACCGGATGAGAATCCGCTCGGTCGTCGTCCTGATCCTGGTCTTCGGGACGCTGGCCGCCTGCGTCTCCGTCCGGCAGGGCGGCGGCGGCTTCGGCGGCCCCGGCGGTTCCTCCGGGCCCGGCGGCGCCTCCGGTGCGCCCGGCTCGGCGAGCTTCGCGTCGGTTCAGCCCGACCTGGTGTTCGTCGACAGCACGCTCGGCGAGCAGAGCGAACAAGCCGCGGGTACCGGGGTCGTACTCACCTCGTCGGGCGAGGTGCTGACCAACAACCACGTCATCGAAGGGGCCACGAACGTGCAGGTCACGGACGCCGGCACCGGTCATACGTACACTGCCACCGTGGCCGGTTACGACCGGTCGCGCGACGTGGCGCTGCTGCGGCTTCAGGGCGCGCGGAACCTGCCCACGGCCACGCTCGACACGTCCGCACAGCCGTCGATCGGTGACCGGGTCGCGTCGGTCGGCAACGCCGGCGGCACCGGCTCGCTGGCGGTCGCACCCGGCACGATCACCGCGCTGAACCAGTCGATCACGGCCTCCGACCAGTCCTCCGGCAGCGCGGAGCAGCTGACCGGGCTGATCCAGGTCAGGGCGCAGGTGCGTCCCGGCGACTCCGGCGGCCCGCTGGTGAACAGCGCGGGCCGGGTCATCGGGATCACCACCGCGGCCGGCAGCACTTACCAGTTCCACAGCCGGGGCGGCACCACCGCCGGTTTCGCCATCCCGATCGGCACGGCGCCGGGAATCGGACGGCAGATCGCGGCGGGACGGGCGTCGCAGACCGTGCACGTGGGACCCACCGGGCAGCTCGGCCTTGAGATCACCGGCACCTCCGCGGGCATGGACTCGGCCGGCGGCGGGGCCGCGGTCGCCGGGGTACTGCCCGGGGAGCCGGCGCAAGCCGCGGGCCTGGCCGAGGGCGATGTGATCACCTCGCTGGACGCCGCGCCGGTCGATTCGCCGACGACGCTGATCGCGCTCATCGACCGCGACCGTCCCGGCCAGTCGGTGGAGATCGGCTGGACGGACGGGACCGGGCGCAGCCGCACCGCGACGGTCACCCTCGCGGTGGGGCCGGCGGGCTGAGCCGAGGCGTATGAGAGCACGAACAGGCTCGCGGTTGCGCGTGGTTCACACAGATCGAACGCACGTGCAACCTCGGGTTGGATCTCCCGGGTCTTCCTGAAACCCGGGAGGGCTGCGAGGATGAAGACCTCCGGAGTGCGGCCGGAGCCCGTCCGACGCGGCTTCCGGATCCGTGAGAAGGGCGGTGGGCTCACGATGACCTTCCACAACCGCGCGCAAGCGGCTCGCCGATTGGCTGAGCACGTTCGCCGGCTGCGGCCGCTGGACCCGGTCGTGGTCGCGCTGGCGCCGCGCGGAGTGCCGCTGGCCGTGGACGTGGCGGCCGCGCTCGCCGCACCGCTGGACGCGGTGCTGATACACGAACTGGCCGTCCCCGGATGCCCGCCGGGAGTGCTCGGTGCCGTGGGAGAAGACGGCGTCATGGTGCTCAATCGACTGCTGGCCACGCGCCTCGGCGTCGATGCGAAACTGCTGGACAAGACCGCGCAGCAGGCCGCCGCGCACACCGAGGACCTGCGCCGCGCGCTGCGCGAGCAACTGCCGCAACAGCCGCTGAAAGGCCGCACCGCGGTGCTCGTGGACGCGGGTGTCGCCACCGGTGCCGGGGCGTCGGTGGCCGTGAGCGTGCTGCGCAAGCGGGGCGCGGACACGCTCGTGCTCGCGGTGCCGGTCGGTGCCAGCAGCGGGCTGCGGCGCCTGCGTTCCCAGGTTGACGCCCTCGTGTGCGTGCGGGAGATGCCGTGGCCGCGCCCGGTGCACGAGTGGTACGACGACGACAACCCGGACCTGAGCGACCACGAGGTCCGGCACGTACTCGTGAGCGCCGCGCGGGAGCCGGGATCCGGCGTACCGGCGATGGCCGGGTCAGGCGCGGGGGCCGGTCAGTCGGCGCAGACGCGCCGGGGCGGCAAGGGGATGAAGCCGCTCGTCCGGGCAGCGTATTCGGCGTAATCCGGCGGGATCTCGATCATGTGCTTCTCGGTAAGCGGTCTGCCGCCGCCCTTGGTGAGCAGCCGGGTCATCAGGGACCGGTGAAAGGATCGCGCACGGCACAGCCCACTGATCGACGCCGATCTGGAACAGCAACGATTTCCCGCGGTTCGCGGGATCGGTGAGCGGCGCGCCGCGCGGCGGCTTCGCGGGCTGTCGCGGCGGGATCCGCGCTCCTCAACGGCCGAGCTTTTCCGGCTTGCGCGGAAGGACCGGCAGGCCGCGCAGGAACAACTTCAGGCCCTGCACGCGGATTCGAGCACTGACGATCTGCGGCGCGAGCGGAAGACGTGCGGCGGTGCGCAGCAGGTTCCACGTGGTCGCGGGCCGCCGGGTACCCCGCAGGCTGGCGACGAACGGCGGGCGGCCGGCGCGCTCGAGCCGGATCGAAAGGGCGAGGCGCTCGCCGGGTTCGGGCAACAGCATCCGGTAGTCGCCCTCGATCGGGATGAACGGCGAGACGTAGAACGCCTTTTCCGCGCTCGCCCGGCCGGCCGCGTCCGGAGCCAGCAGGTAGCAGTGCATCCCGCCGTACGTGTTGTGTACTTCCGCGATCACGCAGCGCAGGTCGCCGCCGCGGTCGTGGCACCAGTACACCGTCAGCGGGTTGAATACGTACCCGAAGACCCGTGCCGAGGCAAGCATCGTGACGCTGCCTCCGGCCAGGTCGATCCCGTGCCCGGCCAGGAACCGGTCCACGTTCTCGCGCAGGGACAGCCGCGGGTCGCCGAGGTGGTCCCGCGCCCGGAAACCGGCCAGGAACCGCAGCGGCCCGGGTGGGCACGGCAGCCGGGCGAGATCGATCATCCACAGGTAGGTGCGGTACGTGAAGTCGTTGCGGATCGGCGCGGTACGCACGTGTCGCAGCCGGCAGATGTACAGCGCCGGTTCGGCAGGTTCGGCAGGTGGCGCCGCGGGCGCGGTGCCACCCGGCTGCGCGGTCACGGCGGTCACCAGGTCACCCCGAAGGCTTCGGCGGCGGCCACGCCGGAGGCGCAGCCGTCCTCGTGGAAACCCCAGCCGTGGTACGCCCCCGCGAACGCGGTCACCGCCGTGTTGAGTTGCGGAAGGCGGGCCTGCGCGGCGACGGACTCGGGCGTGTAGACAGGGTGCTCGTACAGCATCCGGGCCAGCACGCGCTCCGGCCTGATCCGCTCGGTCGCGTTCATCGTGACGAGGTAGTCCTCCGGCTCGTCCAGGCGGTGCAGCCGGTTCATGTGATAGCTGACCACCGCCGCGTGGCCGCCGCCGTGGCCTTCCGCGGTGGCCGCGGCCGGGCGGGCCGGACGTTTCGAGCACCCGGCCAGCAGGTAGTTCCACGAACCACGCGCCGCGTGCGCCTTAGGCAGCAGCGAAGCGTCGGTGTGCAGCAGCGTCTCGTTGCGCGAATACGGAATCGCGCTGAGCACCGCGCGTTCGTCCTCGGTCGGATCGGCCAGCAGCCGGAGCGCTTGGTCCGCGTGGGTGGCCACCACGACCCGGTCGGCGACGTAGTGATCACCCGCGTCGTCCACGATGCGCACGCCATCCGCGGTGCGGCTGACCGCGCGCACCGGAGTGGACACGTGTATCGCGGTAAGACCCTTGACCGCGCGCTCCACGTATGTGCGTGACCCGCCGACCACGGTGCGCCAGCGCGGTGAGCCGGTCACCGCGAGCATGCCGTGGTGGTCCAGGAACCGGAACAGGTACCGCGCCGGGTAGCGTTCGACGAGCGCTGTTCCGGTCGACCAGACCGCCGAGACCAGCGGGACCATGAAGTGGTCCGCGAAGAAGCGCGAGTACCCGCCGGCGCGCAGGAAGTCGCCGAGGGTCGGCCCCGGGCCGCCGGGCGGCTCGCTCAGCAGCCTGCGGGCCTGGCGGTGGAAGCGCTTCACTTCGGCGAGCATCCGCAGGTATTCGGGCCGCAGCGCGGTGTTCGGCCGGGCGAACAGGCCGCGCAGTCCGCGCGCCCCGGCGTATTCGACGCCGCAGCCTTCGCACCGCACGCTCATCGACATATCAGTTTCCTGAGTCGCGATGCCGAGTTCGCCGAACAGCCGGGTCAGCCGCGGGTAGGTGCGCAGGTTGTGCACGATGAACCCGCTGTCCACCGCGACCGGGCGACCGCCCCGGCCCGGCAGGTCGTGGGTGTGGGCGTGGCCGCCGAGCCGCGGGTCGGCCTCGAACAGGGCTACCTCGTACCGGCGTTGCAGCAGGTAGGCGGCGGTCAGCCCGGACACCCCGGAGCCGATGACCGCGACCCTGCCCCGACCGCCTCCACCCCCGCGCTCGCTCGCGCGCGTATACGCGGTCCTGCCCGCCGTCGGCGGAGTCATCGACCACGCCCCTTTCGTTGAGAGGACATCGGTATTGGTTCGGCGCATACGCGTCATCGGATTGGTCTGGCAGACGCCTATTTGAAGGGATCGAACGATGCACCAAGCCGAGTGGCGTCCGGCTGCGAATACGGTGGTGAAGCACGGCATAAGCGGAGCGGAAGAACCGGAGACCATGCAGCGGCGCACTCCCGACAGACCCGGCGGCCAGCAGCCCCGGCTGAAGCTCCTCACCCGGGACGAACGGGTGACGAGCGTCGCGCTGCTCATCCACGGGGGGACGGCCGCCAGCCGCGACCCCGTGCCGCGCGGCAGCCTGGCGCTGGCCCGCATGCGCCTGTTCGCCCCGGCGATCCTCGACGCCGCGGCGGGCCACGGGGCGGCCGTGGCGCTGCTGCGCAACCGCTACCGCGGATGGAACGAGCCCGACGGCGATCCGGTCGCGGATGCCGGGTGGGCGTTGGACGAGATCGGGCGACGCTACGGCGACGTGCCGGTCGCCCTTGTGGGCCATTCGATGGGAGGACGAGCGGCGCTGCGGGTCGCCGGCCACCCGGCGGTGCGCGCCGTCGCCGCGCTCGCTCCGTGGCTGCCCGAGGGCGAACCGATCGCGCAGCTGTCCGGGCGGACCGTGCTGGTGGCTCACGGCGAGCGGGACGGCGTCACCAGTCCCGCGGCCTCCCTCGCCTATGTGCGGCGTGCGTACGCGGCGACCGACCGGATCTGCTTCTGGCAGGTAGGCGGCGCGCGGCACGCGATGCTGGAGCGGCCCGGCCTCTGGCATCGCCTCGTGCGCGACTTCGCCCTCGGCACGCTTGGGATCAGAGCACTGACCCCGGAGCTGGCGGACGCGCTCGACGCCGGGGCGTTGGACCTCGGCGCCCGGGGACCGGGCGGGCCGCGCGACGCGGCCCCCCGCGGCTGACGGCGACGCGGACCGTGGCATCAGGCGTCTGCCGCCGCGGCGGCGGCGTACCGGGCGAGCGCCGCCTCCCGGGCGGCGGCCAGGTCGACCACCGGCCGCGGGTAGTCGGACCCGATCACGCAGCCCGCCTCGCGCTGCACCGACTCCGGCATCTTCCACGGCTCGGCCAAGTGGCGGCGCGGTACCCGCCGCAGCTCCGGAACATATTCGCGCACGTAGACGCCTTCCGGGTCGTAGCGTTCGAGATGCAGCGTCGGGTTGTAGACCCGGCGGAAGACCGGCTGCGGATCGACGCCCACCGAGGCGATCCACTGCCAGTTGCCGTTGTTGTTGGCCTGGTCGCCGTCGATCAGCAGCCTCATGAACCACTGCTCGCCGCGCCGCCAGTCGATGCCGAGCTGCTTCGTGAGGAACGAGCCGGCGACCAGCCGGGCGCGGTTGTGCATCCAGCCATCCCGTCGCAGTTGCCGCATCGCGGCGTCGACGAGCGGGAATCCGGTGCGTCCCTCGGTCCAGGCGGCGAACAGCGCGTCGTCCTCGGTCCAGGCGATCGTGCCGCGGTACCGCACCTGGTATTCGAGCCTTGCGTTCTCCGGGTAGTGGAACTGGACGTGGTGGTAGAAGTCGCGCCAGCAAAGCTGCCGCCGCCACTGCTGCGGCCCCTCGCCCCGCGGCAGCGCGGCCTCGACCTCGCGCGGGGAGAGACACCCGAAGTGCAGGTAGGCCGACAGTTTCGAGGTCCCGTCCAGGTCCGGCCGGTCGCGTTCCTCGGCGTACTGGTGGATCGGGCCGCGCAGAAACCGGTCGAGCCGCGCCACCGCCTCCCGCTCGCCGCCGCGCTGCGCGCCTTCGAGCGCCGCGGACAGACCGAGTTCGTCAGCCGTCGGGATGCGCCCGTGATCGAGGCCGGGCGGCGACGGTATGTGCGCCGGCGCGGGGATGGGCGCCCGGCGCGGGATGTCGAGCCAGCTGCGGTAGAAGGGGCTGAACACCGCGTACGGGCCGCCCGCGCGGGTTCTGACGGCCGCGACATCGTCGGCCACGGTCAGGCCCGGCAGCGCCTGCTCCGCGATGCCCGCCGCCTCAAGGGCCGCGTGTACGCTCCGTCCTCGGCTGCGCGCGAATGGGGTCACGTCGCGGGTGTAGTAGACCTCGGTGGCGCCGGTGATCCCGGCCAGCTCGATCAGGGCCCGCTCCGGCCGCTCGCGGCGGACCACGAGCCGGGCGCCGCGCTCCCGCAGCTCAGCGTCGAGGTCTTCGAGGCATTCGATCAAGAAGCGGGTGCGCGGGCCCGAGGCGTGCCGGCCCGCGAGCAGCCTGTCGTCGAAGCAGAAAACCGGCACGACGCGGTCGTGCGCGCGCAAGGCGGCGTCCAGCGCTGGATGGTCGGATATGCGCAAATCATGGCGAAACCACACAAGCGCTGTCATACCGGACGAGAATATACGCGATGGAGCGGGTAGGCAGCCGGAACGCGATTTTGCCCGACCTGGTGCGTCAGGCCGCCGCGGACGGCAATCCGCGAGGCAGGCGGCTCCGAAGTAGGGAAGCAAGGACGTGAAGACCGATGTGGCGGGCCTCGGCCGCGCCGCGCAGGCGGCGGGAGAACCGTGACGGAACGAGTTTCTGGGCACGCGGGCGCGCACCCGCCCGGCGGGTTGCGCGGCGTGCCCGCGTCCGCGGCGGACGGGCCGGGCGGCGTCGCGGCGAGCCCCGAGGAGTGCCTGCGCCGGGTGGCGCTCGGCGACCGCGAGGCGTTCGACCGCGTCTACGCGATCTTCGCCGGCCCGGTGTTCGGCCTGGCGCGACGCGTCCTGCGTGATCCGGCGCAGGCCGAGGAGGTCGCGCAGGAAGTGCTGGTCGAGGTGTGGCGCACCGCCAGCCGTTTCGACCCGCAGTTGGGCACCGCGCAGGCTTGGGTGATGACCATGACGCACCGGCGCGCCGTAGACCGGGTCCGCTCCGAGCAGGCCGCCGAGAACCGCGAGGCCAGGCTCGCGCGCTCGTCGGCGGTGGTGGACTACGACGACGTGGTCGAGACCGTGGAGAACCGTCTGGACCAGCAGCGCGTCCGCAACTGCCTGGGCGGCCTGACCGACCTGCAACGCGAGGCGGTAACCCTCGCGTACTACAACGGGTATACATATCCGCAGGTTGCCCAGTTGCTCGCGGTGCCTTTGGGTACCGTCAAGACACGTATGCGCGACGGATTGGCCAGGCTGCGCGATTGCCTGGGAGTGGGGCGATGACCATGGACGCTATGCCGGATGTGCACACGCTGACCGGAGCTTACGTGTGTGACGCCCTCGCGTCGGACGAGCGCGCCGCCTTCGAAGCGCACTTGGCGCAGTGCCCGGTATGCCGGCAGGAGGTCACGGAACTGCGCGAGGTCGTCGCGGTTCTCGGCGCGGCCGCGGCGCTCGAACCGCCGGCCCGGCTCAAGGCGGCCGTCGGCGCGCGGATCGCGGTCACCAGGCAACTGCCGCCCAAGGTAGGCGAGGAGCGCGCGACCACGGCCGGGCCGGTCGAGCAGGGGCCGGTCGAGCAGGGGCCGGTCGAGCAGGGGCCGGTCGAGCAGGGGCCGGTCGAGCAGGGGCCGGTCGCGGACGGGAAAGCCGAGTACGGGCAGGTCGCCTCGCTCGACGAAGCCCGCGCTCGCCGGCGGCTGCGCCGGTCGGCGTGGTCGGGCTGGGCCGTCGCGGCCGCGCTGGCCGGGGTGCTGGCCGTCCTGGGCGTACACAGCGGAAGCCAGCAGCAGCAGATCAACGCGCTCTCCCAGCAGACCAAGGTCGTGCAGCAACTGCTCGACGCGCCCGACGCGCACAGCGGCAACGCGGCCGTGCAGACCGGCGGGACCGCCGCGGTGCTCGACTCCCGTAGCCGGGACGAGGCCGTGATCACCTTCGCCGGGCTGGCGGCCCCACCGCCGGGCAAGACGTATCAGCTCTGGATGATGGGGCCGGGTGGCGCCCGCTCCGGAGGGCTGCTGCCCGTCCCGGCGTCCGGCAACCCGGGGCCCGTCGTCGCGCACGGCCTCGGCGACGCCAAGACCATCGGGCTGACCATCGAACCCGTACACGGCTCACCGCAGCCTACCGGCCCGCCGATCCTTTTGCTGCCCATGGGTACCTGAACGAGCGTCGGTGAGTTCTTACGGAGTGATGTCGGCTCGCGCGTTAAAGCACGGCCACTGCGACACTGGGCCGATGCGTAAACGCAGACGCAGGCTCGTGATCGTCGCCGCCATGGTCGGAACACTCGCGTCGTTGCTGTCAGCTTGCTCGTCAGGGGGCGGTGGAACGGCTCCGGCGACGTCTGCCTCGATGTCTGCGAACGCGTCGACGCCCGCGGCGAACTCGACGGCGACCGCATCCGGCAAGGCGATCGCAGTCGGTGACCAGGACTGGGTCACCTTCCACCGGGACAACGCCAGGACCGGCGTCGCGCGCGGTGTTACGCATCCGGCCAGGCTGAACGTCGCCTGGCGGGCTCACCTCGACGGCGCGGTGTACGGCCAGCCGCTGCTACTCGGCGGGATGGTCGTCGCCGCGACCGAGAACGACTCCGTCTACGGGCTCTCCCCCGCCGATGGACGCGTTCTGTGGCGGACCGCGATCGGCCGCCCACAGCCCCTGTCCCAGCTGCCCTGCGGCGACATCGACCCGCTCGGGATAACCGGAACGCCCGCGTACGACCCGGTAACCGGCTCGCTGTTCGTACTCGGCGAAACCGAGGGCAGGCACCACGTGCTCGCCGCGCTCGACCCGGCCACAGGCAGCGTGCGCTGGAGTCGGCCGGCTGAGCCCACGGCCGGTAACGCAATGGACGCGCAGCAGCGCGGAGCGCTTACCGTGGCGTTCGGCCGCGTGTACGTCCCCTACGGCGGCTTGGCCGGCGACTGCGGTGGCTACGTGGGTTCGGTGGTGGCTATCCCCGCGACCGGCCGCGGGGATCAGCTCTCGTATAACGTGCCGACGCCGCGCAACGGCGGTATCTGGACGCCCGGCGGCCTGGTCGTGCACGAGCAGACGCTGCTGGCCGCGGTCGGCAACGGCGCGGAAACCGGAACCTACGACGGAAGCGACTCGGTCCTCGCGCTCACGCCGGACCTCAAGCGCGCGGACTTCTTCGCGCCGACCGGGTGGGCGGCAGACAACGCCGAGGACCAGGACCTCGGCTCGATGTCGCCCGCTCTCATTGGCGATCGGGTGCTGATCGCCGGGAAGCGCGGCACCGCGTATGTTCTGGATCCGCACCACCTCGGCGGTATCGGCGGACAGGTGGCGCAGTTGCCGTTGTGTGCGGCATACGGCGCGGCGGCCGTGGCCGGCAACACCGCATATCTTCCGTGCCACGGCGGCTTGCGGGCGGTGACCGTGACCGGGTCCACCGTATCCGTACGGTGGCAGGGCGATCCGCAGTCGGCCAGCGACCCGCCGGCTGCCGGTGGAGGCGCGGTCTGGTCGCTGGACGACGGCGCGGGAGTGCTGTACGCGCTCGATGAGGGCACCGGCAAGGCGCTGGCGCAGGTGAACGTCGGCAGGGCGCCACACTTCGCCTCCCCGACCCTCGGCCCTCGCGGCGCTTACGTGGGCACCCTCGACGGCGTCACCGCGGTCGGCATATCGGCATCCTGAGAGCGCCCTTCTACGACGGCGTACGTGCACGCGCAAGCAGTTCGACCACCTCGGTATCCGTGAGCTGGTCGAAGTCCTCGTACCAGTAACCGACCGCGAACATCGGCTCAGGGGCGCACAACCACACCACCTCGTCGGCGACCTCGCCGAGGGCGCCGACCAGTTCCAGGGGAAGGACCGGCGCGGCCAGCACCACGCGCGCGGCGCCGCGCTGCCGCACGACCTGGCAGGCGGCGCGCGCAGTGGAACCGGTGGCGATCCCGTCGTCGACGACGACGACGGTGCGCCCGGCGATGGGCTCCGGTTCGCGCCCCACCCGGTACGCCTGTGCTCGCCGCAGCAGCTCGGCGGCTTCGCGCTCCTCGACCTGGGCGAGCAGGTCTTCGCCGATCCGCTCGAGCCGCAACACCTCCGCGTCCACGACCCGGGCACCACCCTCACCGATCGCGCCCATCGCGAGCTCCGGCTGCCACGGAACGCCGAGCTTGCGCACCACGATCACGTCCAGCGGCGCGCCCAACGCATGCGCGACCTCGTAGGCGACCGGCACGCCGCCGCGCGGCAGGCCGAGGATCACCGGCCGCTGACCACGCAGGTGCTCCAGCCGGACGGCCAGGCTCCGGCCTGCATCGACGCGGTCCGCGAACCGCGGTTCCGGCTCCTGGTACATCGCCGCCACCTCCCATCGTCGTTCGCTGGGCGCAGAGCGCGGGGTCGGTTCGAATCTGAGCGTGCGCGCGGGGTGTGGTACCCCTCTGCGCGCGCACGCTGAATCAGACGATTCCGCACCATTCAGTCAACGCCTCTCCGGCCTGTGCCGCACGGGACACCGGGTCCGTCTCGTCGCAAGCCCAGGCGACATACCCGTCCGGGCGCACGAGCGTCAACGCGTGCGCTGCGTCCGCGCACACCGCGAAGGCGACGTCGGCCTTGCGGTCCTCCACGAGCCGTGCTTCGCCACCGGACGGCGCGGATCGACTGATGAGCACGAAACGCCCGTCACGCAACCGCTCGTAGAGGCGGCCATCCGCGAGTTGCACGTCCCCGACGCGTGTACCGGCGGCAGGATGCGCGCCGTGCGCGCGTCCGTACTCGATCCCGATCCCGCTGACCGTGCCGATCGCGCGGTTCGCGATCGGCCGAACACGCAAGGCAGCGGCGCTTAGTACATCCCGCGCGGCGCGCACTGCCAGCGGCTTGACCAGGGCCAAGCGCACGAGCGCGCCGCTGCTGCGCAGCACCTGCCGGCCGACGGGATGGCGCTCTGCGTTGTAGCTGTCGAGCAGGCGCTCGGGATCGGCGGCCCGTCCGCGCAGCGCGGCGGCGAGCTTCCAGCCGAGATTCGCGGCGTCCTGCAGGCCTGTGTTCATCCCCTGCCCGCCGGCCGGTGTGTGGCAGTGCGCGGCGTCGCCGGCCAGGAACACCCGCCCGACCCGGTACTCGGGCACCTGACGCTCGTCGCTCTGGAAGCGGGAGAGCCAGCGGGCCTCGGCCAGGCCGAAATCGGTGCCGAACGCCCGCTCCAGCACCTCGCGGATCTCGGCGAGCTCCAGCGGCGCGCCCGGCGGCAGCTGGCGGTCGCGGTTCCAGCAGAAGGTCCGGTACCAGCCGTCGCCGAACGGCGCGACGAAAGCAAACGCGTCACCTACCGCGCCGACGGTCAGCACGTCCTGCGGAGGCTTGGCGAAACGCACGTCCGCGAGCACGAGCGAGCGGACGACCGGACGTCCGGGATACGGCAGGCCGAGGGCCTCACGCACGGTGCTGTGCACGCCATCCGTGCCGACCGCATACTCGGCTCGGAAGACTGATTCGGGCGCCGCTTGGGCCTCAGGCCGCACGCGCACCGACACCCCTTCCGCGTCCTGGCTGAGACCCGCGACACAGACGCCGCGAAGCACGCGGGCTCCCGCCGCGACGGCTCGCTCCTCCAGCACGCGCTCCACGTTGAACTGCGGGGTGACGAGCAGGAAGGGAAAGCGGCTCGGCAACTGCGCGAAGGAGAGCGCCACCTTTCCGTACAGGCGCAGCGCGTCGACCGTCGTGCCGGTCGCCAGCAGACGGTCGGCCAGACCGCGGGCGTCAAGCTGCTCCAGCGTGCGTGCGTGCACGGCGAAGGCACGGGTGGTGGTCGTGTCCGGGGGCTCGGCGCGGCGTTCGAGCACCGTGCAGGCGATGCCGCGCTCAGCCAGGTCCCCGGCGAGCAGCAGCCCGGTCGGACCCGCTCCGACAATCACGACGTCCTGGTCCCGATGCATCTCGTGCGTCATCTCACTCATCCTCCTCATCCACCGTTGCGGCCGTCCGCGGGGAACCCGTCGCGGCGCCGAGTTCAACGTAAATCCGGACGGCCGCGAAAGTCAACGCTTGTTGGCCAACTAGCGTTGGCAAACGACGCGCTTGTGTCGCGCGGCCGCGCCCGCCAGCATGGACGGCGACGGCGGAACGTCGTTGTGACATGGATCACACCCATGGGTGTACGAAACCGTTTCGTACAGCAGGCGGTCCGAGGTAGAGTTCCGGAACGAAACGGTTCCGTACACCCGGATGGTCGGGAAGGAAGGACATCGTGGTCGACTTGGAGATCGGTGCGCGCGGGCTGGAGATGCCCGAGCCGCGTGGTTCCCGGCGCGGTCCGGAGCGGCGCGAGGCGATCTGCGACGCGGTGTTCGAACTGCTCGGCGAGGTCGGTTACGACCGGATGACCATGGACGCGGTCGCCACGCGGGCTCGTGCCAGCAAGGCCACCATCTACCGGACCTGGCCCGACAAGCCGGGCCTGGTGGCGGAAGCCCTGATCAGCCGGTTCGGTCCCACTCCGGACGCTCCGGACACCGGCTCGCTGCGCGGTGACCTCATGGCCTTGATGTCTCGCGCGTGCGAATTGACCAACAGCCCGGACGGCGAGGTCATCACCGGCGTGTTGACCGCCGCGGCCCGGAATCCCGCGCTCGGGCGCACGGTGCACGAATGCACCTACGAGTCCAAGCACTGCATCAACGAGACCATCATCCGCAACGCCGCCGAGCGCGGCGAGATCTCAGCCGACGCCGATCCCGGGCTGCTGCACGAGGTGATGTACGCGCTGATCCTGACGCGCAAGCTCACCTCCGATCAGCCGCTCGACGAGGAATACAGCAGGCACGTCATCGACGACGTCCTGATCCCGCTGCTGCGGGCGCGCGACGCAGGGGCTTGTGATGCGCCCCCCGTCGACCTGCTCCGATAGCGGCTCCCCGGAATCTGTCGGTGCCGGGTCGTAGATTCTCTCCACGACGCTGAGATCTGTCACGCGCGCCCGGGTGCGCGGTTGTACCGCCCTTGGAGGGGAATCCATGTCCGAAAACACCGCTGTCACGCGCGCCGGAACGCCCGGCGCGCATCCGCCGGACCACGCGCAGCCCGACCCGAGACGCTGGCTCGCGCTGGTGATCATCCTCATCGCGCAGCTCATGGTGGTGCTCGACGCGACCATCGTGAACATCGCGATGCCGTCGGCGCAGAAGGCGCTGCACATCGACGACGCCAACCGTCAGTGGATCCTGACCGCCTATACCCTGGCCTTCGGCGGTCTGCTGCTGCTCGGCGGCCGACTGGCGGACTATGTCGGGCGCAAGCGGATCTTCCTGATCGGCCTGGTCGGCTTCGCCGGCGCCTCGGCGCTCGGCGGCGCGGCGCAGAACGAGGCGATGCTGTTCGCGGCCCGCGCGCTGCAGGGCGCCTTCGGCGCGCTCCTGGCTCCGGCCGCGCTCTCGCTGATCACCGTCACCTTCACCGACGTCAAGGACCGGGCCAAGGCGTTCGGCATGTTCGGTGCGATCTCCGGCGTCGGCGCGGCCATCGGCCTGCTGCTCGGCGGCGTGCTGACCCAGTACACCAGCTGGCGCTGGTGCCTGTTCGTGAACATCTTCATCGCGGCGATCGCCATCGCGCTGGCGGTCCCGATCGTCAAGGAGAGCAAGGCCGAGGGCAACACCCGGTACGACGTCCCGGGCACCCTGCTCTCCAGCATCGGCATCGGCGCGCTGGTCTACGGCTTCACCGAGGCCGCCAAGCAGAACAGCTGGACCTCGACCGGCGTGCTGGTCTCCTTCTCCATCGCGGCCGTGCTGCTGGTCGGCTTCGTGCTCCTGGAGTCGCGCATCGCCAACCCGCTGCTGCCGCTGCGGGTGGTCTGGCACCGAAACCGGGGCGGGTCGTTCCTCACCTCGATCATCATCGGCGCCGGCCTGATGGGCATGTTCCTGTTCATGACCTACTACTTCCAGCAGATCCAGCACTACTCCCCGCTCAGGAGCGGCGTCTCCTACCTGCCGTTCTCCGGGGCGCTGATCGTCACCGCGGGCGTCAGCAGCGCTCTGCTGCCGCGGCTCGGCCCACGGGTGATCATGACGACCGGCGGCCTGCTGGCCACCGGCGGCATGACCTGGCTGACCCAACTGCGGGCGGATTCCTCCTACGCGACGATGATCCTGCCGGCGCTCATCATGCTTGCCGTCGGCATGGGCTGCGTATTCGTGCCGCTGGGCAACACCTCGCTGACCGGCGTGGCCAACCACGACGCCGGCGTGGCAAGCGCCATGGTCAACACCACCCAGCAGGTCGGCGGCTCGCTCGGGGTGGCGCTGCTGAACACGGTGTTCACCACGACGATCCTGTCGTACGGCACCAACCACCACACCTCGCCGTTCTCGCCGGCGGCTCAGGTACACGGCTACAACGTGGCCTTCACCATCAGCGCGATACTGCTGGGCCTGTCCACGCTGGTCACGTTCGCGCTGATCCGCAAGGACCCGGCGCAGAGCGTCGAGGGCGAGGCCACCGGCGCGGGCGTCGAGGCCCCCGCCGCGGTCGTCCACGTGGGCTGACCCACCAAGTCGGCGCACAGGACCGGTGCACTGAGCGGGAGCACCGAACGGGCGCACAACCGAATACGCGACACCCTCTGCAGCAGGGGGCGCCGGGGCTCCGCCTTCACTCGACGGTGAAGGCGGAGCCCCGGCGCGTTGGCGGTGGAGCCCCGGTCCCGGTGGGTCGGGACCGGGTCAGACCGGTGTCCCTGCGGGTGCCGCAGAGGTTTACGAGTGGGCGGCCAACACCGGGTAGTAGCCGTCGGCCTGGCCGGTCGCGGTCGGGTGATAGGAGTCGCCGATGTTCGTCCAGTCCACCGAGTGCAGCCAGCCCGAGCCGTCGCACAGTTCGTGCCCGCTGAAGATCGGGCGCACGTCCGCGTACACCACGCCGTTGCGGGAAGCGGCCTGCTGGACCAGCGAGTCGAGCACGTTGATGCCCTCGTCGATCTTGGCCCGGCTGGTGCTGCTCAAGCCGACGCAGAACGAGACGCTCAGGTCGTAGAAGTCCGGGTAGTCCATGAACACGATCCGGGCGTTCGGCGCCTTGGCCTTGATCGCGCTGAGCACGTTGTCGTATCGGCCGGGCAGGACCGACTCGGCCTTCGCCTCGTCGGCGTTGACGTCGCTGACGCAGGTGCTGGTGCCCCAGAGAACGCAGTTCTCCATGGTGCTGGAGAAGCCCACGTCGTTGCCGCCGATGATCAGCGAGACCAGGTTGGTTCCGCTGTTGATCGAGGCGATCTGGGTGCTGAGCACGTCGCTGGTGGTCGCGCCGGAGCAGGCCGGGAAGGCGAACGAGGCCGGGCTGTTCGCGTTCTTCCACAGGTAGGCGGCCGCGTTGGTGCTGCGGTAGCACGAACTGCCGTCGGAGAGGTAGCTTCCGGCGCCGAGGCCGGAGGCGTACGAGTCGCCGAGCGCGACGTAGTTCGTCGACGACGCGTTGGCGGGAGCGGCGGTGAGCAGGACGGCGGCCGCTGTTGCGGTCGCCGCGGTGAGCGCGACAAGGGTATGACGCGGGCGCAAGGTTCCCTCCGGGTTGTGGAGTCTGATGCAGCTAACACATCTGTAACTCCCTAACGCCGAGCGGGAAAGAGCGAATACGTTCTATGCGAAGATTTTGCCGTTCCGCACATTCTACGTTTATGCAGGTAAACGCACTATTCATGAGTAGAAGATGAATGCGCGTTCATATTCCCTACCTCAGTCTTCGCAGACGACCTCTCCCGCGGCCACGGTGAGCACGACGCGCGCCTCGGCGATACGGGACCGCGCCGCGGCGAAGACGTCGCGATCCAGCACCGCGAGGTCCGCCCGTTTGCCGATCTCCAGCGAACCGGCGAAGGACTCGGCGTGGCACACCCTCGCCGACCCGGCCGTGTACGCGGCAAGGGCGTCGGTGAGGGAGAGCGCCTGCTCGGGCAGGAAGGGCACGGTACCGGGCGGTGCCTGCGGCTCGACGCGGTTGACCGCGACATGCACCGCCTGGAGCGGATCAGGGCTCGAAACCGGCCAGTCGCTTCCCGCTGCCAGCATCGCCCCGTCCCGGCACAGCGCGCCGAACGGGTACTGCCCCGCGTAACGCTCGGGTCCGAGCACCGGTTTGTTGAGCGCGCGCATCTGCCCGTCTTCAGCGGCCCACAGCATCTGCATCGTCGCAGTGACGCCAAGCTTCCGGAAACGTGGAACGTCGCGCGGGTGTACGACCTGGAGGTGCGCGATGTGGTGCCTGTTGTCGGCCGCACCGTTGGCTGCGTGCGCGGCCTCGAACGCATCAAGGCAATCGCGCACCGCACGATCGCCGATCGCGTGGACGTGCACCTGGAAGCCCAGGGCGTCGAGGCGCGTCACCGCCTGCGTCAACAGTGCCGCGTCGAGATAGCCGTGCCCGCGGTCGCCGGTGGCACGGCCGGCCGCGTCGTAATAGGGGTCGAGCATCGCAGCCGTCAGGTTCTCGCAGATCCCGTCCTGCATGATCTTGACGGTTCCCGCGCGCATGCGGCCACGGCCGGGCCGCGGACTCGCCGGCGCGGCGGCTGCCGCGCGCCGCTCGACCAAGTCGGCGATCTGCTCCAGCCCGCGGTTGCGGTCCCACCACAACGCACCGGTCACGTGGCCCGTGAGCAGACCTTCCCGAGCCGCACGCAGGTAGGCCGGCAGGATGTCGTCGTAGCCGAGATACGCGCCCACGATCGCGTCCTGCCAGCCGGTCACGCCGAACGAGTGCAGATGGCGCTGCCCTTCCAGCAGCGCGGCCAGACAGTCGTCCTCGCTCAGCCGGGGCGCGTGGCGGCCGACGAGGTTCGCGGCCTCCTCGTGCAGCGTTCCGGCCGGCGAACCGTCGGGCTCGCGGGCGATGCGGCCGCCGACCGGGTCGGGCGTGTCCCGATCCACTCCGGCGATCCGCAGCGCCACGCCGTTGGCCCAAGCATCGTGGTGGTCGCGGTTCAACAGGAACACGGGGCGGTCGGGCACCACCGCGTCGAGCAGCGCACGGCCGGGCGCTGCACCGGGGAACTGGTCCATCGACCAGCCGCCGCCGACGATCCACGGCCGGTCCGGATGCTTCGCCGCGTACGCCGCCACGCACGCGACCGCCTCATCCGCGTCGCACGCCGCGGTCAGATCGCACCGTAGCCGCTCGGCGCCGCCGAACACCGGATGCACGTGCGCGTCGACGAACCCGGGTAACGCCGACCGGCCGGCCAGTTCCACGACCCGCGTGCGCGGACCGATCAACGTCCGCGCATCCCGCGCACCGAGCGCGGCGATGACGCCGGCGCGCACGGCCACACCCGAGGTCCACGAGCGCGCGGCGTCGGCGGTGAAGCAGGGTCCCCCGAGCAGGACGAGGTCGGCGGGCGTGGCGGTCATGGAGCCGAGCATCGCACGCGCAGGCTCGCGCCTCCTACCGACAGAATGTAAGCCATGAGGATCCTTGAGCTGGCGGTCGGCGCCGGCATCGTAGCGGCGACCTGGCTTTCTCTGGTGGCGAGCCTGGTGATGCCGCGCGGGCTGCGTTCCAGCTACACCCGGCTGGTGCACGGCGCGGTGCGGTGGCCGTTCCAGTTCGCGGCCGACCGCTGCCACACCTACGACGCCAAGGACCGGGCACTGGCCTGGGCCGCGCCGCTGGGCATCCTGGTCACCCTGATCAGCTGGCTCGCCTTCTTCCTGGCCGGATTCGGGCTGCTGCTGGCGGGCGCCAGCGGGCTGAGCCTCAACGGTGCGTTCCGGGAGGCGGGCTCCTCGCTGTTCACCCTCGGCTTCGCCTCCTCCGCCCGGGACCGGCTCACCTTCCTCGACTTCGCCGCCGCGGCCACCGGCCCGGTGGCGATCGCCTTGCAGATCGGGTACCTGCCCGCGCTGTACTCCGCCTATTCGCGCCGCGAGGCGGAGGTGACGCTGCTTCAGGCGCGCGCCGGGGTGCCGGCCTGGGGCCCGGAGATCCTCTCCCGGCACGTCCAGGTCGTCGGGCTGCGCGAGAACCTGCCGGACCTGTACCGCGGCTGGGAACGCTGGGCCGCGGAGATCTCGGAGAGCCACACCAACTACCCGGTGCTGATCCACTTCCGCTCGCCGCAGCCCAATCGCAACTGGCTGATCGCGCTGCTGGCCGTGATGGACGCGGCCGCACTGGAACTGGCGCTCAACCCGAGCAACCGGGACGCGGGCGCGATCCGCATCGGGCTGCGCGGCGGGTTCACCTGTCTTCGGGACATCGCGCACATGGAGCGCATCCCGTACGACCCGGATCCGGACCCGGACAGCGACATTCAGCTGAGCTTCGAAGAATTCTCCCAAGGCATCGACATGCTGCGATACGGCGGATACCCGACCGAACGCAGCCCGGAAGAGGCTTGGCCGCACTTCCGCGGCTGGCGCGTCAACTACGAGGCCACCGCGTACGCTCTCGCGTACCGCATCGACGCCGTCCCCGCGCCGTGGTCCGGGCCGCGCCGCACCCCCGGCCAACTGGTCAGGGTACGCACACCCCGGGACCGGCAGCCGACCAAGGGCGTACCGGCCGAGACCTCCACGACGCCTGTGCACAAGACCCCGGACCAGAGCCCGCGCGAGAGCCGGAGCTGAGACGGTATAAGACGGTATAAGCCCTCTGTCAAAAAGATTCGCGCAAAAAACCCATACAAACCTCAGGCAACGGATACCGGACACCTGCCGGTCGGCTTCGCGTTCCGCTCCGTCCACCCCCGGCACATAGCTTCACGGCCGTAGCCGGGCTGCATACGGGCACGCCCGCGCCCCGCCGCATGGAGCAATGCCATGAGGACACGTATAAAGCTCTGGACCGCGGCCAGCTGCGCCCTGGTCCTGGGCACCGGTACCGCATTCGCCGTCGTATACGGCCCCAACCATCACGCCGGCCCACAGGGCAACGGCGCCGCCTATACCCCGGTCGGCTGGAAGGTCACCCCGGCCGGCCGACAGGCCGCACTCGGCTCGCTTCCCACCAGCACCGCTCTCTCGCCGGACGGCCGGCTGCTCGCCGTCCTCGACGCGGGTGACGCCACCAATGAGCAAATGCAGGTCGTCGACACGCGCACCGGCGCCGTCGTGGACGCCTTCGCCTACACCTCGCCCGAAGGCGTCTACGCGGGTGTCGCGTTCAGCAAGGACGGCTCACGCCTGTACGCCTCGGGCGGCGGCAGCGAGAAGATCCACGTGTTCGACGTCGCCGCGGGCAAGGTCACCAAGGACTCGGACATCGCGCTGCCGACGAAGAACCCGGCCGGCGTCGCGGTCAACCTGTACCCGGCGGGCCTGGCCGTGACGCCCGACGGCTCCCGGCTCGTCGTGGCCGATCAGCTCGCCGACGCGGTGTCCATCGTCACCGTCGCGACCGGGGCGGTCGCCACCGTCGGCGTCGGCCACAACCCGTATGCGGTCGCGCTCTCCCCCGACGGCCGCACCGCCTACGTATCGGACCAGGGTTCGAATACGGTCGACGTGCTCGATGTGTCCGGACCGGCCCCGGTCAAGGCGCGCTCGGTGACTGTGGGCACGCACCCGAACCGTGAAGTCGTCGACCCGCACACGGGCACCCTGTACGTGGCCAACGGCGACAGCGACACGATCAGCGTGATCCGGCGGGGCACCGGCGTCGCTCGCACCTCGTTCGACCTGGCTCCGTACCGCAACGCCCCGGTCGGCTCGAACCCGGACGGCCTGGCGCTGTCCGCGGACGGGCGCACGCTGTACGTGGCGAACTCCGGCAACAACGACATCGACGTCGTGCACGTCTCCTCGGGCCGGGTCGAAGGCATGATCCCGACCGGCTGGTACCCGACCTCCGTCACCGTGTCGAGCGACGGGCGCAAGTTGTTCGTCACCAACGCCAAGGGCCTGGGCGCCGGTCCGAACGACGCGGGCGGCGGCCCCAACCCGACTCAGGGCGACGGCTACGGTACCGGGAACACGTACATCGGCACGATGATCGACGGCACGCTGTCCACGATCAGCACCCCGGGCACCGCGCAACTGAACCGCTACTCGCGGCAGGTGGTCTCCAACGACGGCTTCGACGAGCGGGACAAGGTGCGCGAGGCGGTCGCGGCCAACCCGGTGCCCGACCGGATCGGCGCGTCCTCCCCGATCAAGCACGTGATCTACGTCGTGCGTGAGAACCGCACCTACGACCAGGAGTTCGGCTCGCTCGGCAAGGGCAACGGCGACGCGGCGCTGAACCTGTTCGGCGACGACTCCGCGCCCAACTCCCGCGCGCTGGAGCGGCAGTACGTCACGCTCGACAACTTCTACGCCGACGCCGAGATCAGCGCGCAGGGCTGGAACTGGTCCGTCGGCGCGAATTCGAACCCGTACGTGGAGCAGACCTGGGTCGGCAACTACTCGGGCCGCAACCACCCGTACGACTACGAGGGCGGCAACCTGGCGACCGCGCCGAACAACGACCCGCTCGACGCGTACATCTGGGACCGGCTGGCCGACAAGGGCGTCTCGTTCCGCAACTACGGCTTCTACGAATCCGACAACGTGCTGAACACCGGCTCGACCGGCGGCCCGGACCCGCGCCTGGCCGCGAACACCGACCCGCACTTCTACGGCTGGGACCTGGCGGTGCCCGACTCCTCCGGCACCTTCGCCGGCCCGAACGAGGCGCACGCCCGCATCGACGAGTGGCAGAAGGAGTTCTCGCAGTACGTCGCGAACGGCGACCTGCCCAAGGTCGAACTCCTGCGCCTGCCCAACGACCACACCGCCACGACCAGGCTCGGCGCACCGACCCCGCAGGCGTACGTCGCGGACAACGACTACGCGCTCGGCCGGCTCGTCGACACGGTCTCGCACTCCGCGTACTGGTCGTCCACGGCGATCTTCGTGGTGGAGGACGACGCGCAGGACGGCCCGGACCATGTGGACGCGCACCGCACCACGGCCGAGGTGATCAGCCCCTACACCCGCACCGGCAAGGTGGACTCGACGTTCTACTCGACGGTCTCGATGCTGCGGACCATCGAACTGCTCGTCGGGATCAAGCCGCTGACGCAGTTCGACGCCTCGGCGACGCCGATGTTCAACGCGTTCACCCCGCGTCCGGACTTCGCGCCCTACAGCGCGATCAAGCCGGCCGCCTCGGTGCTCACGGCGGTCAACGGGGCGGGCGCGCCACTGAGCGTTCAGACCTCGAAGATGGACTACACCCAGGAGGACCGGCTGAACGACCAGCTGGCGAACCTGGCCATCTGGGAGTCGGTGAAGGGCACCGGCTCGCCGTACCCCGGCGCGCAGCACCACGTCTTCCCGGGACCCGGCCCGGCCGACGCGGCGGGCACCGGCGCGCTGAGCGGGTCCGACAACTGACCGGCCGCTCACGCGAGCGGGCGGCTCGGAGGCAGGACGCCGAGCCGGCCCACTGAGTCAGTTCACGCAGGGAATACCGGGCGGCGCGGTCACCACCGGCGCTGCGGTCGTCGGCGCGGTCGTCGCCGGCGCTGCGATCGCCGACACACTGGCCGGCGAGGCCGTGTCCGCCCGGACCGCGTTCTTCGGCACCGCCTTGCCCCGCCGCACCGGGTCGTGCAGGGCTGAAGCACTGGGCGTCGCGCTCGCGGCCGCCGTAGCGGCCGGGGCTTCAGTCGCACTCGCAGTTGCGGGCGCGGCCGGGCCCCCGGCCGCGACCCCGGCCGCGGTCTCGGCCGCCGCCTGGGGGATCGCTGGTCCGCCCGGCGGCGGTGGCGCGGCCGTGCCGGACGCGTCGGGGCCCTGCCCGGACAGCAGCCGCTGCGCCACAGCACGCACCTGAGCCGGGTCGATGAGGTTCACCGACTCGCCGTCCTCGGTCGCGTAGCCGGTGATCGGCAGCGTGTAGAACGTCACGTCGCCCGAGGTCACCGCTCCGGCCCGATGGATGAACGAAAGCAGGTCGAAGCCGGAGTCGACCACGACGTCCCTGCGCGCGACGTCGAGCAGCGCGCCGATCCGGCTCATGTCGCCGAAAACCCCGGCGCGCTTGAGCTTGTTCACGGCCGAGGCGAGAAACGCCTGCTGGCGGTGCGTGCGATCCAGGTCCCCGTTGGCCAGACCGTGCCGCTGCCGCACGAAGGCGAGCGACTGCGCGCCGTCCAGGGTCTGCACCCCGGCCGGGAAGTGCGCCCCAGAATACCGGTCGTTCACCGGCTCGCGCAGGCAGACCGGCACTCCGCCGAGCGCGTCGGCCAGGTCGTAGAACCCGGCCAGGTTGACCTCGGCGAAGTGGTCGACGGTGACGCCCAGCAACCGCTGCACCGCGTCGATGGCCGCATGCCGCCCGGCCTCGCGGCCCAGCCGTTCCAGCGTGGCCCGGTCACTCGTCCCGTCAGCCTGCGCGACGGCCTGCGCGTTCGCCTTCGCCCGGCCGTAAGCCTCCTTGATCTTGTGCTGGCCCAGGCCCTCGGGCAGGTCCACGAAGTCGTCGCGCGGGATCGACAGCGCCACGGCGCGCGAGCCGTCCGCCGGCACGTGCAGCAGGATCAACGTGTTCGTGTTGTACCCGCCCACATCGCTGGAACTGCCCGCGTGCAACTGCGCGAGCACCGCCGGGGGCAGGTCGTTGCCCTGGTTGTCGCGCCGCGAGTCCAGCCCCATCAGCAGGATGTTGAGGTCGGCTCCGGCGTGCGGCTGGGAGTTGAGACCCGCCAGCGCGTGCGAGCTGGCCAGACCGCCGAACACGGAGGAGTGCAGGTACCAACCGCCGGCGGCCGCGGCCAGGACGAGAGCCGACGCCACGCCGAAAAGAGCACGCAGGATGCGGTGTGCGCGCCGGGTCAGCCTCAGTTGCGCCGGGAGCGGCCGAGCGGGAGCGGTACGCGGCGGCTGCGGTCGCCGGGCGCCAGAGGCAGTTGCGCGCGGCGGCCCGGACCGGGGGATGCGGCCCGGACCGCCGCTCTGCGTATAGCCTCCGCGCCGGTCCACCGCGTCTCCCGTTTGTACGCACCCGAGGATCCTCGTCTCTTGATCCTAGGAAGGTCGCGCACAACGCTTCCGACGCCACGGCGCCATCTCACTCGTCCGGAGCAGCACACAACACGGCTCGGCGTTGGTAACGTGCGAAGAGTGACGAGACCTGATCTGACGGCCGGCTATCCGCAAGCACATCGCGACGCTCTCACCGAGATCATCCATGGGCTGACGATCAGCGATCCATACCGGTGGCTCGAAGACGCGGCCTCGGCGAGGACCGAGGCGTGGAGCCGCGCGCAGGACGCGCTGTTCATCCGGGCCCGCACGGCCTGGAGCGATTACGGCCCGCTGCGCACCCGGATCGCTGAGCTCTCCGCCACCGGGGCGGTCGATCCGCCGGTCTGGCGCGGCGAGCGGGCGTTCTTCACCCGGCGGCTGCCCGACCAGGAGCACGCGGTGCTGGTGACCGTGGACGCCGCGGGAACCGAGCGGGTGCTGGTCGATCCGGTCCGGCTGAATCCGGACGGCACGACCACGCTGGACGGCTGGTACCCCTCGCCGTCGGGACTTCTGGTGGCATATCAGGTCTCGGAGGGCGGCACCGAAGAGTCGGTGACCCGGGTACTCAACTCCGTGACCGGCGAGGACGTCGACGGGCCGATCGACCGCACCCGGTACACCGATGTCTCCTGGCTCGCGGACGAAAGCGGCTACTACTACACCCGCCGGCTGGCGCCTGAACTCGTTCCGCCGCACGAGACGCAGTATCACCGGCGCGTTTATCTACACCGCGTGGGCACCGATCCGGCCGATGACCCGTTGATCTTCGGCGAGGGCCTGAAGCTCACCCGCTACCACCACGCGTCGGTCTCCGCAGACGGCCGCTGGCTTCAGGTCTCCAGCAGCGAGGGTACCGAGCCCAACAACGACCTGTACCTCGCCGACCTGTCCGGGGCAGATCCCGCCGCGCCGCCGTTCAAGCCGGTGCAGACCGGTGTCGCGGCGACGACGTACCTTTACCCGGCACGCGGGGACAGTCCGCTGGCCGGACGGGCGCTGGTGTTCACGACCCTGAACGCTCCGCGCGGCCGGATCTGCGTCACGTCCACCGACGACCCGGCGCCCGAGGCGTGGCGCGAACTGATCCCCGAGGACGCCGAGGCGGTCATCGAGGACCTGGCCCTGGTCGACGGCCCGGAACTACAGCGCCCCCTGCTGCTCGTGGTGCGGATCCGGCACGCGACCTGTGAAATAACAGTGCACGACGCGGTCAGCGGCGAACAGCACGGTACGGTGCCGCTGCCGTCGGTAGGGACCGTTGCGGCTCTCACCACGCGACGCACCGGCGGCCATGAAGCATGGTTCAGCTACACGGACTTCGGGACGCCGCCGCGCGTGTACCGTTACGACGCGCGAACCGGCGCGACGACGCTCTGGGCTGACACGCCGGGCAAGCCGACCTCGCCGAAAGTCCACACGCAGCAGGTCGAGTACGCCTCGAAGGACGGCACCGTCGTTCGTATGTTCATCGTTTCCGGTGAGCCGAACGAGGTGCCCGGCCAACCGCGCCCGGCGCTGCTTTACGGCTATGGCGGCTTCAACGTCAGCCTGCCACCCGAATACACCGTCTCCGCGCTGACGTGGGTGGAAGCCGGTGGCGTCTACGCCGTCGCCAACCTGCGCGGCGGCGGTGAGGAGGGCGAGCAGTGGCACCGGGCCGGCACGTTCGCCGACAAACAGAACGTCTTCGACGACTTCCATGCGGCAGCGCAGTACCTGATCGACCGCGGCTGGACCACGCCCGACCAACTCGCCATCCACGGCGGTTCGAACGGCGGCCTCCTCGTCGGCGCCGCCCTTACCCAGCATCCGGAGCGGTACCGCGCGGTCGCCTGCTCGGCGCCTCTGCTCGATATGGTGCGTTACGAGCTGTTCGGCCTGGGTGAGACCTGGAACGTCGAGTACGGATCGGCCGACGATCCGCAGCAGCTCGCTGCCCTGTTCGCCTATTCGCCGGTACACAACGTGCACGAGCACACTCAATACCCCGCGGTGCTGTTCACGGTCTTCGAGGGCGACACGCGGGTCGATCCGCTGCACGCGCGCAAGCTGTGCGCGGCGCTCCAGTGGGCGACCAGCGGCGATCCGGCCGACCGGCCCGTCCTGCTGCGCCGGGAGACCGGAGTCGGGCACGGCGCCCGTGCGGTGTCGCGCAGAGTCGACCTGCTCGCCGACACCCTCGCGTTCCTCGCGCACCACACGGGTCTACGGTTCGGCTAGCCTGGCGGGGTACCCGACCCTACTGGTGGGTACACCACGACCGTCGGCCACCAGCCGAGGGTCGAACGCATCGAGTCGAGACGTCGTGTGCCATAAGCACCGGGTCACCGAACCGAGACAGAAAGGCGGCAACGGTGCCGTCGACGACACCGCGGGCGCCCCTGCCCACCTCCGCGGGCGCGGAACCGATCGAAACAGCCGCGCAGGCACCGCCGGATCAGGCACCGCCGGATCAAGCGGGGCAGACCGGCCTGCGCGCCCTCACCGAACAGCTGCGCGCGCATCTGGCGCACGTCCGCCTCGGAGGGGACGAGCGTTCCCGCGCCAAGCACACCGCGCGCGGCAAGCTGCTGCCGCGCGAACGCATCGACCGGCTGGTCGACCCCGGCTCTCCCTTCCTCGAACTGGCGCCGCTGGCTGCGTACGGCCTCTACGCCGAGCACGGCGGCCCGGTGCCTTCCGCCGGGATCATCGCGGGCATCGGGCGCATTCAGGGCCGGCTTTGCGTGATCGCGGCGAACGATGCGACGGTCAAAGGCGGCACGTACTATCCGATGACCGTCAAGAAACACCTGCGCGCGCAAGAGGTCGCAGCAGCCAACCGGCTGCCCTGTGTGTACCTGGTCGACTCCGGCGGCGCTTACCTGCCGCTCCAGGACGAGGTGTTCCCGGACCGCGACCACTTCGGCCGGATCTTCTTCAACCAAGCCCGGCTCTCCGCGGCCGGAATCCCGCAGCTCGCCGCCGTCATGGGCTCGTGCACGGCCGGTGGCGCGTACGTCCCGGCGATGAGCGACGAGACCGTGATCGTGCGCGACCAGGGCACCATCTTCCTCGGCGGCCCGCCGCTGGTGAAGGCGGCGACCGGTGAGATCGTGACCGCCGAGGAGCTCGGCGGCGCCGACGTGCACACCCGCCTTTCCGGTGTGGCCGACCACTACGCCGAGGACGACGAGCACGCCCTCGAACTGCTGCGCGCCGCGGTCGCGACGCTGCCCGAGCCCGAGCCGTGGCTGGTTCCCCGGGATCCGGCGCCACCGGCGCAGGACCCGGCGCAGCTCTACGACGTCGTGCCGGCCGATCCGCGCATGCCCTACGACGTGCGGGAGGTGATCCGGCGCATCGTCGACCGCTCCGAGACGCATGAGTTCAAGACGCGGTACGGCGAGACGCTGGTGTGCGAGTTCGCGAGGATCCATGGGTACCCGGTCGGCATTCTCGCGAACAACGGCATCCTCTTCAGCGAGTCCGCGCTCAAGGGCGCGCACTTCATCGAGCTGTGCCAGCAGCGCCGCATCCCGCTGGTGTTCCTGCAGAACATCTCCGGGTTCATGGTCGGGCGCGACTACGAACACCGCGGTATCGCCAAGGACGGCGCGAAGCTGGTCACCGCGGTCTCCTGCGCCACGGTGCCCAAGTTCACGGTCGTCATCGGCGGCTCGTTCGGCGCCGGCAACTACGGCATGTGCGGCCGCGCGTACGACCCGCGCTTCCTGTGGATGTGGCCGAACGCGCGCATCTCCGTCATGGGCGGCGAGCAGGCCGCCACCGTGCTGGCGACCGTACGCCGGGACCGGATCGAGGCCGAGGGCGGCACCTGGTCGGCGGCCGAGGAGGACGCGTTCAAGAAGCCGGTGCGCGACCAGTACGAGGCGCAGGGCTCGCCGTATCACTCGACCGCGAGGCTGTGGGACGACGGGATCATCGACCCCGCGGACACCCGGCGGGTCCTCGGTCTCGCGCTGGCCGCCGCCTCTTACGCGCCGCCGGCCGCGACCGGCTACGGCGTCTTCCGGATGTAGGGGGCTGGGACCGACGATGAGCGAGATCACCAAGATCCTGATCGCGAACCGCGGCGAGATCGCGTTGCGGATCATCCGCACGGCGCGCGCCATGGGCATCGCGACTGTGGCCGTGTACTCGGACGCGGACCGCGACGCAGCACACGTGATCGCGGCTGACGAGGCTGTGCGTATCGGCGCCGGCGCCGCGGACTCCAGCGCGCCGGCCGCCTCCTACTTGAACATCGATGCGCTGCTGCGCGCCGCGAAGGAAACGGGTGCGGACGCGGTCCACCCCGGTTACGGCTTCCTTTCCGAGCGGGCGGAATTCGCGCGCAGGTGCGGCGAGGCAGGTCTCGTGTTCATCGGACCGCCGCCGGAGGTCATCGAGGCGATGGGCCGCAAGGACTATGCGCGCCGTGTTGCCGAGCAGGCCGCGGTCCCGGTGCTGCCTACCTATCGGCCGGACGATCCGGCGATGCGTTTACCGGTGCTGGTCAAGGCGGCGGCCGGCGGCGGCGGTAAGGGCATGCGGATCGTGCGTTACGCCGCCGATCTGCCAGAGGCGCTCGCCGCTGCTCAACGTGAGGCCGAATCAGCGTTCGGCGACGGCACGATGCTTATCGAGCGGTACGTCGAACACGGCCGTCACGTCGAGGTGCAGGTACTCGCGGACGCGCACGGCAACGTCCTTCACCTGGGCGAACGCGATTGTTCGGTTCAGCGCCGGCACCAGAAGGTCGTGGAGGAGAGCCCCGCGCCGACGATCTCGGCCGCGGCGCGCGAGAGCCTTCTCGACGCGGCGGTGCGGCTGGCGGCGCAGGTCGGCTACGTCAACGCGGGAACGGTCGAATTCCTGGTCACGGGCGACGAGTTCTTCCTGCTGGAGATGAACACCCGCCTTCAGGTCGAGCACCCGGTTACCGAACTGGTCACCGGCCTGGACCTGGTGGAACTCCAGATCCGCGTCGCGGCCGGCGAACCGCTGCCGCTGCGTCAGGAGCAGGTGTCGTCGCACGGGCACGCGATCGAGGTGCGCGTATACGCCGAAGACGCAGACCACGGATTCCTTCCACAGGCCGGGCGCGCGGGCGTCGTCGCCTGGCCGCGCGGCGAAGGCGTGCGTGTGGACGCCGCGCTGCGTTCGTTCGACGAGGTCTCGGCGTGGTACGACCCAATGATCGGCAAGGTGACCGGGTACGGCCGCGACCGTGAATGCGCGCGCGAAACCGTCCTGGCCGCCCTCACCCGCACGCGCATCGACGGCCTGACGACCAACCTCGGTTTCCTGAGCGCCCTGCTCGGCTCCGCGCAGTTCGCCGAGGCGGCGATCGACACCGCCTGGTTGGACCGCAATCCCGACCTGCCGCTGCATCCGCGGCTCGGCGCGGACGGCCCGACGCCGTTCGACCTGCTCGACGGCTGGAGACTGGCCGGGCCGCCGCGTCCGGCTCAGGCCCGCGTCGAGCGCTCCCGCGCTTCGTCGTCCTCCGCGGCCGCAGTACTGGACGGCGTCGTGCGGGCGCCGATGCCCGGCACGGTGATCGCGCTCAAGGCCGGCCCCGGGCAGCGCGTCTCGGCGGGTGAGGCGCTCGGCGCGCTGGAGGCGATGAAGATGGAACACACACTCACCGCACCCCACGACGGCGTCGTCACCCGGGTCGGCGCGTGCGTCGGCGACCAAGTGCCGATCGGCGCGGAACTGTTCGTGGTCGAAAGCCCGGCCGGCGAGGAGCCCGCCGGCGAAGCCGCCGAAGGCGAGGACCTGCCGTGAGCGCTGCGCTGCCGCAGGTCTTCCCGCATGCCGGCCTGCCCGCGCGGGTCACCGTGTACGAGGTCGGCGCCCGTGACGGCCTGCAGAACGAGAAAGCGACCGTACCCACGGCGGTGAAGGCGCAGTTCATCGACCGCCTCGCCGAAGCCGGCGCCACGGTCGTCGAGGCCACCAGCTTCGTGCATCCGAAGTGGGTGCCACAGCTGGCCGACGCGGAGGACCTGTTCACGGGATTGCGGCGCCGCGACGGGGTGCGTTACCCCGTGCTGGTGCCGAATCCGCGCGGCTACGAGCGCGCGCTGGCGTGCGGCGCGCGTGAGATCGCGGTCTTCGCCTCGGCCACCGAGACCTTCGCGCGGCGCAACCTCAACACCAGCGTCGAGGGCGCCCTGGCCGAGATCGAGGCGGTCGTCGCACGGGCGCGGGCCGCGGGACTCTGGGTGCGCGGATACGTCTCCATGTGTTTCGGCGATCCGTGGCAGGGGCCGGTCGATCCGGCCGCCGTCGCCGCGGTCGTCGAACGGCTGCTCTCGGCCGGCTGCCAGGAGATCAGCCTCGGCGACACCATCGGCACCGCGACCCCCGGCCACGTCAGAGCCCTGATCGACACGCTCGGGAGCCGTGGCGTGGACCCGGCGCGGCTGGCCGTGCACTTCCACGACACCTACGGCCAGGCGCTGGCGAACACGCTGGCCGCGCTGCTGGCCGGCATCACCACCGTCGACGCCTCGGCCGGCGGTCTCGGCGGCTGCCCGTTCGCGAAGTCCGCCACCGGCAACCTCGCCACCGAAGACCTCGTGTGGATGCTGGACGGACTCGGTGTCTACACCGGCATCGACCTTCCGGCCCTCGTCGAGACCTCCCGCTGGATGGCCGGCCATCTCGGCCGTCCGGCCCCGTCCAGAGCCGTCCAAGCCCTCACAAAGGACTGATAACCGTGCTCGATCCGCAACTGCCCGCGGAGTACGAAGAGCTTCGCAAAACCGTCGAGGAGTTCGCCCACACCGAGGTCTCCCCGGTCATCGGCGACTACTACGAACGGCACGCCTTCCCATATCCGCTGGTCGCAGCGATGGGTCGGATGGGTCTGTTCGGCCTGCCGTTCCCCGAGCAGTACGGGGGGATGGGCGGGGACTACTTCGCGCTCTGCCTCGCCCTGGAGGAGTTGGCGCGGGTCGACTCCTCGCTCGCCATCACGCTGGAGGCCGGGGTCTCACTCGGCGCGATGCCGCTGTACCGCTTCGGCACGCAGGAACAGAAGCAGCGCTGGCTGCCCGATCTGTGCTCGGGCGAGCGGCTGGGCGCCTTCGGCCTGACCGAGCCCGACGGCGGCTCGGACGCCGGCGCGACGAAGACCAGCGCGCGGCTGGAATCCGCCGGGTCGGGCGGCAGCTGGGTGGTCAACGGCTCGAAATCCTTCATCACCAACTCCGGCACGGACATCACCAGCCTGGTCACCGTCACCGCGGTGACCGGCCCGCAGCAGGAGGGCCGCAAGGAGATCTCTTCGATCGTCATCCCGAGCGGCACCCCCGGCTTCACCGTGGAGCCCGGCTATTCGAAGGTGGGGTGGTGCGCCTCGGACACGCACGGGCTGTCCTTCGCGGACTGCCGGGTGCCCGAGGAGAACCTGCTCGGCGAGCGCGGACGCGGCTACGCACAGTTCCTGCGCATCCTCGACGAGGGCCGCATCGCCATCGCCGCGCTCGCCACCGGTCTCGCGCAGGGCTGTGTCGACGAATCGCTGCGGTACGCCCGCGAACGCGCTGCCTTCGGCCGCCGGATCGAGCAGTACCAGGCGATTCAGTTCAAGATCGCCGACATGGAGGCGCGCGCCCACACCGCCAGGCTGGCCTACCGGCATGCCGCGGCGCTGTTGATCCACGGCCGGCCGTTCAAGAAGCAGGCCGCGATCGCCAAGCTGGTGGCCAGCTCGGCCGCGATGGAGAACGCGCGCGAGGCCACTCAGATCTTCGGCGGCTACGGGTTCATGAACGAGTTCCCGGTCGGCCGGTTCTATCGCGACGCGAAGATCCTGGAGATCGGCGAGGGCACCAGCGAGGTACAGCGACTGCTGATCGCGCGCGACCTCGGTCTGCCCGCCTGACAGGCCGTCAGCCGTGCGTGTCCGGCCCGGGGCCGGGCACGCACCGTCCGCGGCCGCACACGCCCCGAATCGTTTCCCGGCAATCAGTTCGAGACGCGGAAATACGGCCGGGCTCCTTAGTACGGTAACCTGTGCGGACCCTGAATCGGGCGGCGACGCACGGTCCCGCCTCGGGTGACGCGACCGGCCACACGCGAATCCAGCGGCCACAAAACCCCAGCACGGCCCCGACTTACGAGGAGAAACACCCCATGGCAGCCACGCTTCAGGAGATCCTGCTCACGCCGGATAACCGCCCGAAGGTCGTCGCCGACTGCCAGACGCTGATCGACCAGGAGGTCTCCGACAAGTCGGGGATCTCCGGCACCGCGATCAAGCTGGCCTACAAGACCGTCACCGCCTTCGCCTCCGGCATCGTCCACGACGCGGTCGACTCACTGCTGCCGGACTTCGTGGCCAGGCTGGAGCCGTACTGGGCCGACTTCACCGCCTCGGGCGGCGCCGGGTTCGGCGACTACCTGGCCAAGCGCGGCGGCGAGGTCTCCGAGTCGCTGCTGTCGGTCACCGACGCGCGCGCCGCGAAGTCCGAGCGGGCCCCGCTGAAGAAGGCGTACAACACCGTGCGCCCGAGTGGCGTGAAGAACGTCGAGGCCGCGCTGCCCCGCCTCGGCGCGCTGATCCAGAAGTACGCGGGCTGACCCGAGCCCCGCCGTCGGCATCGCCGCGGGCAAAAGGGCTTTCCGCCTGGTCAAGCGTCGGATCGCGGCTCCACGAGAGCCGCGATCCGACGCTTGATCAGTTTTTGTCGGTACCTCCTGTCATAGTCGGTGACTGGACGTCATGGTTCGTCCGCACCCGACTGAAGGAGGAGAAATGTCCGCACCCGCAACCGCCGCACCGCGCGGCACCGCGTCCGTCATCGAACTGGAGATCGCCGCCGAGGCCGGTCCCGGCTGGCTCGGCTGCGGTGCCGAGCCGGTCACCGTCCACCTCACCGCCGAGACCGTTCGCTTCGAGGGCCCGAACCTGCACTTCATCACCGGCAACACCGTGGTGCGCACCGTGCCGAGAGCCGAGGTGACGGCGCTGACCTGGCGCGGCAGTGCGCCACGCGGACGCGGTTCGGGGCCGCACCGCAATGCCGGGGTGCTGTGGACCGAGGAGGAGCGCGGCCGGCTCACCGCGGAGGTGCTCGGCGACCTGAGCTGGATCGAGATCAGCCACCGGCACGAGCGCAGCATCTCCGCGGTGCGGCGCGAAGCGGTCCGCATGCGCCTGGTGGACGAGCTCGGACGCCGGCTCGACGAGCAACGCGCGGCCACCGGTGCCGCCCTGTCCCCGGGCGAGCAGTCGCTCGGCCGCGACAGACCATAGTGGTGTCAGGAGCCTCACAGTGCTCTTGACCGAGCACGTGGTAGAGGCCGTGTTCGGTCCGGTTCCCGGGGCGCACGTCCCGGGAACCGGACCGCGGGTCAGCCGTAGAACAAGCGCTCGAACACCGCGCGGGCCCGGCGCGCGCGACGGCGGTGCGCGTCCAGCAGCGCTTCCTTGTCGATGCGGTGGTGATCCAGCGCCGCGCCGACCGCGGGCGCCACGCCCCCAGCTTCCGCGAGCACGGCGCCGGTCACCGCGCCGTGCTCCGCCGGGGTCTCGTCACGGCTCCAGCTGTCCAGATAGCGCCCGACCACGGCGAGGTCACGCGCACCGGTCGGCACCTGGTCCGTCGCGCGGCCGCGCACGAGCGTGATGCCGTTGCGCATCCTCGTGGTCTGGTACCAGGCGTCGTCGAGCAGGTGCCGGTCCTCCCCGCCGATCAGCCCGGCGTCGCTCGCCGCCGCCAGAACCGCCCGGGTGCCGGTGACCCGCAGTGACGCGACGGCCCCCGCATGCCTCAACTGAAGGAGCTGAACCACCCATTCGACATCGGAAAGCCCGCCCGGGCCGAGTTTCGTGTGCAAAGCCCGGTCGGCGCCGCGCGGCAGCCGCTCGGCCTCCATCCGCGCTTTGAGCCGCCGGATCTCCAGCGTGTCCGCCTCGGACAGCCCCTTTTCCGGGTACCGCAGCGGATCGATCAGCTCGATGAACCGCGCGCCGACGTCCTTCGCGCCGGCGATCGGTTCGGCGCGCAGCAACGCCTGCGCCTCCCAGACCCGCGACCAGCGCCGGTAGTACTCGGCGTAGGAGGCCAGGCTGCGCACCAGCGGCCCCTGCCTTCCCTCCGGCCGCAGATCCGCGTCGATCACCAGCGGCGGATCGGTCCCGGGCGCCTGCAGCAACCTGCGCAGCTCGTTGGCCAGTTCGAAGGCGAGCGCGGCCGCCTCCTGCTCGTCGGCGCCCTCGCGCGGCTCGTGCACGAAAAGAACGTCGGCGTCCGAACCGTAACCGGGTTCCCCGCCGCCGAGGCGGCCCATCGCGATCACGGCGAGCCGGGTGGGCAGTTGCGGGCCGGTCCCGTCGACCACCCGCGCGGCGGCGTCCTGCGGGCCGCGCGCGCCGCGGAAGGCGATCACCGCGGCGAGCGCCGCCTCGATGGTGGCCGCCGTGACGTCGGTCAACGCCCGGCCCAGGCGGTCGAGCGGGTCCGGCGCGGCCCCCGCCGGGCCCAGCAGACCCAGCAGGTCCGCCGCCACGATCCGGAACAGTTCCCGCCTGCGGATCGCGCGCACGGCCGTGACCGCCTGCTCCGCGCTGCGCGCGCGGTACACCACGGCCATCATCTCCGCCTCGATGGCCGCCCGGTCACGCAGCGCCAATCCGTCGCGTGCTCCGAGCAGCGAGACCGCCGCGGGGTCGCGCAGCAGCAGATCCGGGACATACTCGCCGCAGGACAGTATCCGCGCCAGCCGCCACGCGGCCTCGCCCTCATCACGCAGGGTCCTGAGATACCAGGGGGTGGAGCCGAGCGCGTCGGAGACCCTGCGGAAGGCCAGCAGCCCGGCATCCGGGTCGGGCGCGTCCGCGAACCAGCCGAGCATCACCGGCAGCAGGGTGCGCTGGATCGCCGCGCGCCGGCTCACCCCGGTCGCCAGCGCCTCGATGTTGGCCATCGCTCCGGCCGGGTCGGCGTATCCGAGCGCGGCCAGCCGGGCGCGCGCGCTGTCCGCCGAGAGCCGCGGCACCGGCTCCGCCCCGCTGGGCACGGCGACGGCGCTGCTCTCGTCCAGCCTCGCGACCGCGACCAGCAGCGGCCGGTAGAACAACTTCTCGTGCAACCTGCGCACCTCGCGGGCGTGAGAACGCCAGGTCTTTCCGAGCTCGCCGGCCGGGTCCGTGCTCCAGCCAAGGGAACGGCCGATCCGGCGCAGCGCGGCCGGGTCATCGGGCATCGTGTGGGTACGTTCGAGCCGGAACAACTGGATGCGGTGCTCCAGCGTGCGCAGGAACCGGTAAGCCTCGGCCAGCTGCGCAGCGTCCTGCCGCCCGACGTAACCGCCCTCGGCGAGCGCCTCCAGCGCCTCCAGCGTGCCGCGCACGCGCAGCGTCTCGTCTCTGCGGCCGTGGACCAGTTGCAGCAGTTGCACGGCGAACTCGACGTCCCGCAACCCGCCCGGGCCCAGCTTGAGCTCCCGGTCCACCGCGACCGATCCGGGAGCACGGCGCAGCGAGTCGGTCGCGTGGTCGACCACACGCCGCCGCATGGCCTGCACGTCGTCGACGAAATGCTCGCGGCCCGCGGCAGTCCACACCAGCGGGCTGATCACGTTGAGGTAGGCCTCGCCCAGTGCCTCGTCCCCGGCGACCGGTCGTGCTTTCAGCAGCGCCTGGAACTCCCAGGTCTTCGCCCAGCGCCGGTAGTACGCAGCATGGCTGGCCAGCGTGCGGACCAGCGGCCCGGCCTTGCCCTCCGGCCGCAGCGCCGCGTCTACCTGCCAGATGCTGCCTTCTGGCGTGCTGTCGGAGCAAA
The DNA here is from genome assembly GCF_018283645.1 of Actinocrinis puniceicyclus. GTDB lineage: Bacteria > Actinomycetota > Actinomycetes > Streptomycetales > Catenulisporaceae > Actinocrinis > Actinocrinis puniceicyclus. The sequence continues at coordinate 52,490 of NZ_JAGSXH010000030.1, forward strand.
GCCGCATCATCCGCGCGGCCAGACGGGTGGCCGCCCGCAGCGCCTCGGCGTCGTCCACCGCGGGTGCGCCTTCTTCCTCCCCGTCCGGGCGCACGGGTTCGGCCACGAAGACGACGTCGACGTCGCTGACGTAGTTCAGTTCGCGCGCCCCGCACTTGCCCATCCCGATCACCGCCAGCCGGCACAGCGCGGCGCTCGCCGGGTCCTGCGCGCGGGCCACCGCCAGCGCGGCGCCCAGAGTCGCCGCGGCCAACTCCGCCAGGTCCGCGGCCACCTCGCCCAGATCGGCGGACGCGGCCACGTCCCGCGCCGTGATCGCCAGCAGCGCCCTGCGGTAGGCGATGCGCAACGCGTCCTCGGCCTCCGGACCGGTGAGCGTCGCGACCGGCTCCCCGTCCCGCTCCTCCCCCGGCTCCGGCGCGCGCACTGCCACCGCCTCGAACATCAGCGCACGGAACCGGCCGGGCTCCGGGCTCAGATCCGCGACCTCGAACTCCTCCAGAGCGTGCCAGGAGTCGGGATGGCGCACCACGAAATCCCCGAGCGCCGCGCTTACTCCGAGCACGCCCAGCAACCGGTCGCGCAGCGGTTTGGAGGAGGCCAGCGTCGCGCGCAGAGTCCGCGGATCCGGGCTCGCCTCCAGCAGCCGGCCGAGCGTCGCCAGCGCCAGGTCCGGGTCCGCGCAGCGGCTGAGCGCGTCCAGGACCACCGGGTCGCGCCCGAGTTCTCCGAACGGCGGCGAACCGAGCAGCGCCGCCGCGGCCGCCGCGTCCGCGAAACCCCGCCGCGCCAACTGGCTCAGCGGGGACTCCCGCTCCCGATCAGCGACCACCAGAAGACTCTAACCAGCAGCCACCCGGCCAGTCACCCGAACCCGAGAAGAGAGCGCCGTCTTCGTCATCGGGTGGCCGCGCACACCGCGGCCGCGCACACCTTTCTTCGCGCGAGACGCGCCGCCCGCGGGCGGCCACGATCCGCGGACGGGTTCGCTCGAAAGAGTCGAGAGCCCCGCGATTACCCTCCGCTGCGCTACGGTGACGCCATGCGCGACAGCATCCTCGCCCCAGACCCCGCCCCGCGTGCTGGCCGGATCCGTCCACGCGAACGCAAGACCCTCACCCGCACCGACTGGATCGGGGCCGCCCTCGACGCCCTGGCCCGCGACGGGCTGCGCGCGGTGGCGGTCGAACCGCTGGCCGAGCGCCTCGGCGCCACGAAGGGCTCCTTCTACTGGCATTTCCGCGACCGCAAAGCGCTTCTCGAGGCGGCGGTCGCGCACTGGGAGCGCACCTCGACCGATGAGCTGATCGCCCGGCTGGAGGGCATCGCCGATCCGCGGCAGCGGCACGACGCCGCGATCGCCGCGATGGCCGGCTCGGAGCAGGACGCGCAGATCTTCATGGTTTTGCTGTGGAACGCCGACCACCCGGTGATCGGCCCGGCGGTGAACCGGATCCTGAGCAAGCGGATGACCTTCTCCCTGCGCGTACGGGTGCAGTGCGGTGAGGACGAGAAGCAGGCGCGCACCTCGATGATGTACGCCTACTCCGTCTTGCTCGGCCTGCAACTGCTGCGGCGTGTCACCCCCCGGCTGGTACCGGAGGGTGACACGCCGCAGGGTTTACGCGACTATGTCGCCGCGCTGATCAGGCAGGCGGCCGGAATCGAGCTTTCGGCCGCGCTCTGACGCCGCGTCACCGCGCAGGTCAGTCCCGCAGCACCGCGCCGCTGGACGGGTCCAGGATGATCCGGTCCGCGTCACGCTTGCCGAAGTCGAACATGGAGTTGAGCGGGCCGGCCACGGCGTCGAAGGATCCGTCGCCGATCTGCCCCGTCTTCCAGTTGTCCTCGACGAACTTCAGGATGGAGCTCTGGTCGGTCACCGAGTGGTCGACGTAGTTCGCCTTCGAGTACGGCGAGATCACCAGCAGCGGGGTGCGCGGACCGTAGCCGCAGCGGTCCTGGTATCCGGCCAGGGGCAGCCGCGACTGGGTGTTGCAGGCGCCGGCGCCGTTGGCGAAGTCCCAGTTCGCGTCCGAGGAGGAGTTCACGTTCGGCGGGGCGACGTGGTCGTACCAGCCGTCCGAGTCGTCGTAGGCGATGACGACCGCGGTGTTCTTCCAGTCCTTGGACTTCTCCAGCGCGTTGATCAGCGAGACCAGGCCGTGCTGCTCGTCGGTCGGGTCCGAGTAGCCGGCGTGGCCGTCCTGGTACATGGCCTGCTTCACGAAGGAGACCGCGGGCAGCTTGTCCGCGTTGATCGCCTTGTAGAAGTACGACAGGTCGTACTGGTGGTTGGCCGCGCCGTTGTGCCCGACCTCGTTGACCGAGGCGGGCGCGGTGTGGTGCGGGTTCGCGGTCGAGGCGTAGTACTGGAACGGCTCGTGGTGCGGGCTGTAGTCGGGGATCGTCGCACCGCCCACGTTCGCGTGGGACTGGCCGCAGACCGCCTTGCTCGTCGCGGTGGCCGCGGTGGTCGCGCCGAAGCCGCCCTGGAACCAGCCCCAGCTCACGCCCTTGCCGTTGAGCAGGTCGCCGACGTTCTTGCCGGTCATCGCCAGGTGGTCGCTGTTGTTCGAGCAGTCGTCGAACGCCGGGTCGGTGTCGCGAACGTCGGTCCCGATGCCGTTCGCACCGACGGTCCCCAGGAAGCTGGCGCCGCTGATCTTCTGACCGGCCGCGTTGACCGCGTAGCCGCCGTGCGTCTGGCCCGAGATCAAGTTGAGCGCACCAGGCGTGGAGGGCCCGTACGTGGTGTCGTACGAGTTGTCACTCATCGCGTAGTTCTGCGCGTAGTTCCACATCGCGGTGACGGTGTTGCCGTCGTAGTAGTCCATCACCAGACCGGGCACGCCCTGGTCCGGCGCGGAGCAGCTCTCCGTCTGGGTGTACTGCGGGAACTTGTCCACCAGGCCGTTGTCGTACGCCTTCTGCTCGGCGTCGTACCCGTGGCCCTGGTCGCAGGTCAGCGCCTGAGCGGGGGTGAGCCGCTTCGGGTTGAGTCCGTTCGGGTTGTTGTTCAGCAGCGAGGTGGTCAGACCGTCGACCGCCGGGGTGCCGGGCTTCGCGGTGAACTTCGTACCGCCGGTGTTGGCCGCGTTCGGGTAGGTGCCGAAGTAGTGGTCGAAGGAGACGTTCTCGTCGAAGATCACCACGAGGTGCTTGATCGGCGTCGTCGTCGCGGAGCCGGAGCCCCAGTCCCCCAGAAGTACCCGGCCGCCGGGGCCGGGCTGCGCCGGGGCCGCGGCGGCCCCGCTGCCCCAGCTCGGCTGCGCGAGCGCGAACGTCAGGCCGAGTGCGGCGGCGGCGGCGGTTCCCGCGATGACCGCCGGCCGTCGGCCGGCCTGCTTGATACTGCGTGGAAGTCTTGCCACGTCTTCCCCTCCGCATGGAGCCGAGAATGATCGGCTGCTCAGGTTCTGCGGAGTATGAGCTTGCTCCGGCGCGCGGACCTCACGCTCACGCCGAAGTGGCCCACAGGTGAACTTCGGGGAAGCTCACGGCGTCGCGTTTCTTCGAACTCTTCGATGGTTCGCGGCCGCAGCGGGGCTGCGGCGGCACGCGGCTGACCGTCACAGGACCGGCAGATACCTGGTGAGCTCGAACGGCGTCACCTGGCGCTGGTACTCCTCCCACTCGGCGCGCTTGTTGCGCAGGAAGAAGTCGAACACGTGCTCACCGAGGGTTTCCGCGACCAGTTCGCTGTGCTCCATCGCCCGGATCGCGTCGTGCAGCGAAGCGGGCAGCGGCTCGATGCCGAGCGCGCGCCGTTCGGCCCGGGTCAGCGTCCACACATCGTCGTCGGCGCCGGGAGGCAGCTCGTAGCCCTCCTCTATGCCCTTCATCCCGGCCGCGAGCAGCACCGCGTATGCCAGGTAGGGGTTGCAGGCGCTGTCCAGCGAGCGGATCTCCACGCGGGTGGACTGGCTCTTGCCCGGCTTGTACATCGGCACCCGCACGAGCGCGGATCGGTTGTTGTGCCCCCAGCTGATGTACGCCGGGGCCTCGCCTCCGCCGGAAAGGCGCTTGTAGGAGTTCACCCACTGGTTCGTCACGGCGCTGATCTCGCCGGCGTGCCGCAGCAGGCCGGCGATGAACGAGCGGCCCACCTTCGAGAGCTGGTATTCGGCGCCGGGCTCGTTGAACGCGTTGCGGTCACCTTCGAAGAGGGACAGGTGCGTGTGCATGCCGGAGCCCGGGTGGTCGTTCAGCGGTTTGGGCATGAACGAGGCGTACACGCCCTGTTCGAGCGCCACTTCCTTGACGACCAGGCGGAAGGTCATGATGTTGTCGGCGGTGGTCAGCGCGTCGGCGTACCGCAGGTCGATCTCCTGTTGCCCGGGCGCCGCCTCGTGGTGGCTGAACTCGACCGAGATGCCCATGGATTCCAGGTGGGTGATCGCCTGGCGGCGGAAGTCGTGTCCGACTCCGTGCGGGGTGAGGTCGAAGTAGCCGGAGGAGTCCACGGGGGTCGGCTCGACTCCGGGTCCGGGTTGGCCCTTGAACAGGAAGAACTCGATCTCGGGATGGGTGTAGAAGGTGAAGCCCTTCTCCGCGGCTTTGGCGAGGGCGCGCTTGAGTACGTACCGCGGGTCGGCGTACGAGGGCGTGCCGTCCGGGGTGAGGATGTCGCAGTACATCCGGCCGGTGCCGGGTGCTTCGGCCCGCCACGGCAGGATCTGGAAGGTGGACGGATCGGGCTTGACGAGCATGTCGGACTCGTGCACGCGGGCGAAGCCCTCGATCGCGGATCCGTCGAAGCCGATGCCTTCGGCGAAGGCCTGTTCGAGCTCGGCCGGGGCGACTGCGACGGACTTGAGGAAGCCGAGCACATCCGTGAACCAGAGACGGACGAACCGGATGTCCCGCTCCTCGAGGGTCCGCAGGACGAACTCCTGTTGCCGTTCCATGCTCCACACTCCAGCTTCAGCCTGCGCCGCGAACGGCCTGATCCAGCTCAGTCCACAGTATCGCGTGACAGGGTTACGCCCACATGAACCCACTCTGGCGTAGTGCCTGGTGCTATGTGCGAAGTGGCGTGGAAGGTCGGCTGTGCCGCTGTGTTTCGCTGGGCGGTGGCGGCCGTAGTGGTGTGGGC
>NZ_JAGSXH010000310.1 GCF_018283645.1 Actinocrinis puniceicyclus
GCGCCAGGGGTTGGGCTGCGGTTAGAAGGCGCCCACGCCGCGGGGCGTGCCCAGGCCGGTCGGCCCGTCCCAGCCGGGGCGGGCGTGGCACAGTTGGTAAACCGGGCAGAAGCCGTTGCTGCCGACGGTGATGTCGGTCAGGTACGCGGTGTGCGCGTACGGGTAGCTGTTGTTGATGCTCGCGGCGTTGCCCGCCAGCGCGTAGACGGAGGCGATGATGGGGGCTGAGACGCTGGTGCCGCCGAAGACCAGCCATCCGGACAGGCCGCCGGACGGGGTCGAGTCGTAGACGGCGACGCCGGTGTAGGGGTCGGCGACCGCTGAGACGTCGGCCACGGCGCGGCGCGGGCAGCCGGTCGCGGCGCCCGCCTGTCCCGGCAGGGCGGTGTTGTACGCCGAGCAGCCCGAGCCGGCGCCGCTCCACGCCGTCTGGGTCCATCCCGTCGCGGTGCGGCGCAGGCTGGTGCCGCCGACCGCGGTGACGTACCGGGAGGAGGCCGGGTAGATCACGCCGTAGCCGCTGTCGCCGCTGCTGGCGGTCTGTGCGATGCCGGGGTGGTTGAAGTACCGGCCGTAGGTGTTGTCCGAGCTGTCGCGTCCGCCCCAGCTGTCGCTGATGGCGTTGGCGTGCAGTGCCGCCGCTTCGTTCTGCGCCGCGCCGAGGTTCGCGAAGGTGTTGTCGGCGGCCTCCACCAGCAGGATGTGGCAGTTCGGGCAGATCGCGGAGACCATGTCCAGGTCGAGGGAGATCTCCTGTGCCCAGCCGGTGTCGAGCGCCGGGTAGCGGGTGCCGCCGTACTGGTCGACCTTCCTGAAGCATCCGTTGCCGGTGGTGCACGGCGGCAGGCCGTAGGTCGAGCGGTAGACGGCCAGGTCGGATTCCGCGGTCGGGTCGTTGTAGGCGTCGACGAGCGCGACCGTCTGGCCGTAGCCGCTGGTGGTCGACGGCAGGCTGTAGGCGCTGCGCAGGTCGGCGGGGCCGTAGCCGGCCGGGTCGGTACCGGCGCCGGCGTCGGTCAGGACGATCGCGTGGCAGGAGGCGCGGGACTGCGCTACGGCCGTGCACACGCGCCGGTCGCGGTTCGGCGCGTCGGTCGGCGGGGGGAAGGAGGTGTGGCGCGCGCCGCCGATCTGCCGGCCGAGCAGAGCGAGCAGCGACAGGACGGGTACGGTCCCTGATACGTTCAGCGCGTTGGTCGACGTGGCCTGCGTCGTGGTGCGGTGTGTCGGGGTCGTGCTGTGTGTCGGGGTCGCGGGGGTGTGTGCGTATGCGGCGGAGGCGCTCGTGACGGTCATCGCCGCGGTGAGCGCGAGGGTGAGAATGCGTGGTCGGGTGGGGCGGCCCATGGTTCCTCCGGAAAGGTGCGGGCGGGTGGCCTCGGCGGTGACGCCCCGGCCCGCGCAGGTGCGGGCACAGGTGCATGTGCGGGCGTTGGTGCTGGTGTGGGCATCGCCGGTCGCGCGGGGTGTCTGGACGGTGCGCGCGGACCGGTCTCAAGATCCGCGGTCGAGGTC
>NZ_JAGSXH010000311.1 GCF_018283645.1 Actinocrinis puniceicyclus
GTGTCGGGGCGGGGTGCGGCGATGCGGGCGGCTTGGAAGGGCAGGATGGTGGCGTGTCCGAGGCGGGCGTAGGCGCGGCCGGGCAGGTGTTTGGGGATGCGCGCGGCCTCGGGGGTGTCGATGACGTCCTGGCTTTCGGCGGCGTCGGTCATGCGCAGCGCGATGCGCAGGTTGGTGTTCGCGCGGATCTCCGGGGAGACGGCGCCCGCGGGACGCTGGGTGGCCAGGATCAGGTGGATGCCCAGGGACCGGCCGCGCTGGGCGATGCTGACCAGGCCGGTGATGAAGTCGGGCAGTTCCCGGATCAGGGAGGCGAACTCGTCGATCACGATGAGCAGCCGGGGCAGGGGCGCGAGGTTCGGGGTGCGGCGGCGCTGCGCGGTGTAGTCCTCGAGGTCCTTGGCTGCGGCGTCGGCCAGGATGTGCTCGCGGCGGCGCAGTTCCGCGCCCAGGGATTCCAGGGCGCGTTCCACCAGCGCGGGGCCGAGGTCGGTGACCATGCCAACGGTGTGCGGCAGGCGCGCGCAGTCCTTGAACGCGCTGCCGCCCTTGTAGTCGATCAGCACGAAGGTCATCGCGTCCGGGCGGTTGGCCGCGGCCAGGGAGGCGACCAGGGTCTGCAGCAGCTCGGATTTCCCGGCGCCGGTGGTCCCGGCGATCAGGCCGTGTGGGCCGTCCTGGCGCAGATCCAGGGTGAAGGGCGCCGCGTCGAATCCGGCGCCGACGAGCGCCTCGGTGCTCGCCGGGCTGCGCGCCCAGCGCTCGGCCACGGCCTGCGCGGTGGGCGGTTCCAGGCCGAGCAGGTCGAGCAGGCGGCAGGAGTCGGGGATCGCAGTCTGGTCCTCTTGGGGGGAGATGTCGCGGATCGGGGCCAGGGCGCGCGCCAGGCGCCCCGCCCACTTCGCGCTGACCAGGTCGGGGCGCACGGCGGTGACGGGGTGGGCGCGTTCCTGGGTGACGGTCGCGCTGCCGCCTGGTTCGAGTTCGACCACCGCCTGGCACTCGACCGGCAGCATGCCGCGCTGCCCTTCGAGGCACACCGGGTACACCCCGACCACGGGGCCGTCCGTGAGCACCTGCAGCATCCCGGGCAGCGCGCGCAGTTTCCGGGCTCCGTCCAGCAGCACCAGCAGCTCCGGGTCGCCCAGCCGCGCGCCGGGGCTCTGTTTGAGAGCCTCGTGCCGCGCCGCGATCAACGCGGCCAGCTCTGCGATGCGGCGCGCGACGCTGCGCGGGTCGTTGCCGATCAGCGTGAACGGCTGCTCGGGGGTGCGGGGCCGGGTGTGCGGCAGCCAGCGTGCCCAGTCCCAGTCCGCTGCCGCGTCGCTGTCGGTCAGCACCCAGATGCCCAGATCCAGCGGGCTGTGCCAGGTGGCAGCCTGCGCTAGGCCCGTAGTTCGCATGTAGCTCGTTCGGGTCGGGTCAGGGTTCTGTCCAGCGTGGCTGGATGACCTCGATGCCGAGGAGTTCGAGCAGGTGGACGTGGATTCCTTGGGCGAACAGGACGGTCG
>NZ_JAGSXH010000312.1 GCF_018283645.1 Actinocrinis puniceicyclus
CAGCATGTCCGTCAACGGCGCAATCGGCTCAGCACTCGAACTCACCCCCGAACGCTACCGCCCCGACCCCGAAACCAGTGGAAACAACCTGATCAGAGCCCTGAACCCATCAAGCTAAGTGGCATTGATTCAAGGGCAGGGGCCGTCGTGCTGTCCAGAGTTTCCGCGTAACTCACAGGCTGTGAATTAGTGCCGCCGACCTGGGCGGACACGAATAAGGCTTTTGAATAGGGTTCCAGGTGTGTGCGGGCAGCCAGGGTCGGCGTTCAGCCAGCATGGCAGGGCCGCTGCGTAGTCGCGCTCTGACCCGGTTTGCCTGATCTTCCCGCTCTGCGTGCCCCGGGTTGCGCGCAGGCACGGCCTCTGACGATCATTCAGGTTCCTACACCGCTGATCATCGGAGGGTCCGTGCCTGCCACGGCATTCTGGCCTATCGACGCGCCTGCGGGTCAAACCCCGGCGGGCGTACGCCCCGACCTGCTTGAACGCTTCGCTTCCGTACCCGACCCGCGCTCAGCGCGCGGCCGACGACACACCCTCGCATCGATCCTGGCCCTGGCCGCCTGTGCGACCGCGGCCGGCTGCAAAGGCCCGCTGGAAATCCAGGAATGGGCCCGTGACGCGCCCAGCGCCGTACTGGCCGCGCTCGGCTGCCGGTTCGACCCGTTCCACGGCCACCAGGTTCCGCACGCGACCACGATCGACCGGGTGCTTGAACTCATCGACGGCGACGTGCTGGACGCGGCCCTCGGCGCACACCTGACCGACCTGACCAGCCCTGACACCGACACCGACACCGACACCGGCCAACCGGTAGTCGCGATCGACGGCAAGACGCTACGCGGCGCCAGACGGCCCGACGGCACGGCCCCGCACCTGGTCGCCGCCTACGACCAGGCCAGCGGCGCGATACTCGGCCAACGCCAGGTCGCCGCGAAGACCAACGAAATCCCCGAAGCGCGCACCCTGCTCGGCGCCGTGCAGGTGACCGGCCGACTGGTCACCCTCGACGCACTACACACCTGCGAGCAGACCGCACGCGGCATCGTCGAGGACGCCGAGGCCGACTACCTGCTCACCGTCAAGGCGAACCGCCCCGCCCTGCTGCATGCCGCGGCCCTCGTGCTAAGCGGACCGGACAGCGACTTCGCGACCTTCACCGACACCACCCGCGGGCACGGCCGCGTCGAACAGCGCCTGGCCAGCATGGTGAGGGCGTCGATGAACCGGATGCCGTGTTTGAGGGCGGTGGCGAGGTAGGAGCGCAGGTCGCAGAAGTCTTGTGCTCCGGCAAGGGTCCGCATCGAGCCGGAGACCTTCTGCCGTAACTTCAGCATCCTGATCTCGCGGTCGGGTAGCCGGGGCGCATTGCTGGGCCCCGGCCCCCTAAGAACCGTGCGTGCCACTTGTAGCGGCACACGGCTCAAGCAAGCCCTGTAGGCTCACAGGCCCTCTGCGCTATCGGACTGCCTCGTGCTCTCTTGCGCAGTCGGCAGTGTTC
>NZ_JAGSXH010000313.1 GCF_018283645.1 Actinocrinis puniceicyclus
CCTGGAGGCAGAGCGGCGGGCGAGGTTGCGCGACGCGGTACTGGCCGGTCCGGCGGCCGTGTCGGCCCGGGCGCTGGACCAGGCGCAGCGTGCGGGGCTGCTGGCGCGGCTGGTCGCGGCCGGGGATATCGAGCGGGCGCTGGCCGATGCCGGGCACGTCGACGGACGTAGACGGGCGCTGCCGGGCGCGGTCACCGTGAACGTGGTGCTCGGCCTGGCGCTGCACAGCGGCGAGGGATATGACAGTGTCCTGGCCAAGGTCGTCCCCCAGGTGCGCGGCGGCACGCTGCTACCCGGGCAGGTGCCCAGTGCGAGCGCGTTGTCCCAGGCCCGGACCAGGTTGGGCGCCGGCGCGCTGCGCCTGTTCTTCGAGCAGCAGGCCGCCGGGGAGCCGGCCGCGCGGGGTCCCGGGGCATCGGCGTTCGATCTGGAGGTGACCGGGTTCGACGGCACCTGCCTGGAACTACCGTGCGAACCCGAACTGATCGAGGCGTTCGGATGCCCGACCGGCGCCAAGCGCCCCCAAGCCCGGCTGGTCACCCTGGTCAGCTGCGGGAACCGGCGGATCCAAGCGGCGGCGATCGGCTCCTATCACACCAGTGAGCAGGAGTTGGTCGACCGGTTGGCCGGCGCGCTGCGCCCCGGCACGGTGAACCTGGCCGACCGCAACTTCTTCAGCATGCACCGCTTCCTGCGCTTCGCCGCGAGCGGGGCGCACCTGGTGTGGCGGGTGAAGAACGGGGCCGCGTCCCTGCCCGCCAGGATCACCGAACGCCTACCGGACGGCTCCCACCTCGTGCGGCTGCGCGAATCCGACGCCATGCGCACCCGCCGGCGCAAGGACACCGGCGACCCGCACGCCACGCGGCTGCCCGACACGATCGCCCGCATGATCGAGTTCGAGGTGCGCGTCACCGACGAACGCGGCCGCACGCGCACCGGCCGCATCCGGCTGCTCACCACCCTGCTGGACCCAGAGGCGTACCCGGCCCGGGCTCTGGCCGCGCTGTACGCGGAAAGATGGCAGGTGGAGATCACATTCCTGCGCCTGAAGACGACCCTGCGCGGAGCCGGAACCGTCCTGCGCGGACACGGCAGGGAACTGATCCACCAGGAGATCTGGGCATTCCTGGCCGTCTACAACCTGCTGTGCGACCTGGCCGCGCAAGCCGCAGCCCTCGACGGCATCGACCCCGACGAGATCTCCTTCGTCACCGTCCTGCGCCTCACCCGCGCCCACCTCGGCGCCGACCAGCCCTGCACCCACTGCGCACACCGCCCCGAACAACCCCGCCAAGCCCTGACCAGCGCCATCGCCGCCAGCCCCCGCAACCGCACCAGGCGAAACCGAACCAGCCCCCGCACCAACGCCGAACGCCGCAACGGGCACACCCAGAAAGCCCGCTACACCATCACCATCGCCGAGTCGAATCTCCCCAAAGCGGACTGACCGGCCCTAACTTTAGGGCAGTG
>NZ_JAGSXH010000314.1 GCF_018283645.1 Actinocrinis puniceicyclus
TGGCGTAGCCGCCGGTGGCCGACTGCACGACCTTCGAGTACTCGGGGCCGGCGCCGCTCATGTTGTTCGGCCAGCCGAGCCATCCGGAGTGGCCGATGTCCAGGTAGTTGTAGACCTGCGGGCCGATGCCGTGCAGCTTGCCGAGCGCGTAGGCGATGCCGGTCTCGTAGTACGGGATGGCGGTGGCGCAGGCGCTCAGACTCTTGTTGGTCACCGCGTTGGGCAGCGAGTCCGGCTCGATGAAGTTGATGATGCGCAGCTTGCTGTACTTCGAGTTGCCCTCGAGAGCCGCGATCGGGTCGATGTACTGCGACTCGTACTCGGTCAGGCCCGCGGCGGTCGCCGGGATCTCGCCGTTGGAGGCGAGGGCGGCGCAGTCGCGGCCGGGCAGGTCGTAGACGACGACCTCGATCGAGACCGGCAGGCTGCTGGAGGCGGCCTGGGCGGCGGCGTTGTCGAGCTGACCCTGAAGGCCCAGGTGCGTGCTGTCGCCGGCGATCGCGCCGATGTGGTCCATCCAGATCGCGGTCTGGTAGGTGGCGACCTTCGCTTCCGCGGCGTTGCCGCCGTCAGCGGCGGCCTGCGACTTGACCTCGGAAACGTAGTTCGGGTTCAGGTAGGGGTTCGTGCCGACGAACGGGTTCGACACGTGCGCCGGGCAGGAGTTGCCGCAGCCCGTGCTCGAACTGCTCGGGCTGGCGGACGCCGACGCCGACGCGGAGGCCGAGGCGCTCGCGCTGGCCGACGCGGACGGCGAGGAGGAGTGGCTCGGGGAGGGGCTCGGGCTGTTGCTGCCCGAGACGCCGCCGTTACAGGTCGTGCCGTTGAGCGTGAAGCTCGCCGGCACGGCGTTGCTGCCCGAGTAGCTGCCGTTGAACCCGAGGGAGGTGGTGCCGTTGGTGCCGATCGACCCGTTGTACGACAGGTTGCTCACCTTCACGCTGTTACCGGTCTGCGTGAGGCTGCCGTTCCACAGGTTGGTGATCTGCTGGTTGCCGCCGAAGGTCCAGGCCAGGGTCCAGGAGCTGAGCGGGCTTCCGAGGTTGGTGATGACGATGTTGGTGCTGAAGCCGTTGCCCCAGTCGCTGGCGATCTGATAGCTCACCGAGCAGCCGGCGGCGGCGTTGGCCTGTCCGTTCGTCAGGGCGACGATCGAGAGGGAGGCGAGTACGGCGGCGCCCGCAGCGGCGGTGGCGCGTGTCGCACGCCGGGCCGGGATCCGGCGCATGTGCGGCGGACCGAGTTTCATGGGGTCTCCTCTTTGTGGGTCGCGCGTCCGGGTCGATCGGCGGGAAGCGCTTACTTCGTTTCGCGGCGACGATTACGGAGGCGTTGCGGGGCGTCAACGTCGTGGTTTGGTCCCGGGCCGGCGGCGGCGCCGTCACCTGGTGTGTCGTGGGGATCCGGGGTGTGGGGACGGTGAAACTTGCATTGCG
>NZ_JAGSXH010000315.1 GCF_018283645.1 Actinocrinis puniceicyclus
GAAACGGACATCCTCACCGTCACGCCGCGGACCGCCGGAAAGCAAACCCAGGACCCCCACACAGACCATCACCAGCCCGGACGTCGGCACCGACCCGCGGGAACCTCACACAGACTGACGCTCAACACACCGCCCTGCGGGGATCCGCTCAAGGTGGCGTGGAACACCCACTCCTCCAGGTATCCGGCTTGCAGCATGTGCCTGACCAGCCGCAGGAACCGGCTATCGTGGATCTTCTCGCCCAGCGTGTCCAGCATCACCTCGTGATCGAGGGTGCCGAAGCAGTCGGCGATATCGCCCTCGATGAACCAGGCCGTGCCCTGCCACGTGTCCGCGATCTTCCTGAGCGCGGTGTGGCAGCCCCGGCCGGGCCGGAACCCGTGGGAGGCGTCGTGGAACCTCGGCTCGTAGTACGCCTCAAGCAGCAGACGCACCACCTCGGCCACCAGCTTGTCCGTCCACGTCGGAAGACCCAGCGGGCGGCGGCCCCCGTTCTTTTTCGGGATGTGCACCCTGCGGGCCGGGCTCCACCGGAAGCGCTCGTGGCGCAGCGCGTCGATCACGCGCCCGATCTTGCCCAGCGACATGTCGTCCACGCTCTCCCCGGTCGCCCCGAGCGTCATCGCGCCGTCGTTGGCGTAGATGCGCCCGTAGGCCAGCAGGTACAGCTGCGGGTTGAACAACTGTCGGTACAGCTCCTCCAGCGGCAGGCTCCGCCTGCCGCGTTCACGCAGGACACCAAGCACCGTTTCGGCGCTCTGCATTTCGCATACCTCCCGGATCCTGGTGTCCGATCGCCTGTGCCCCTTGGCCCTGCGGACGGCTTTCCCGTCCTCCTTGGCAGGTCGTGACTCCTGCGGCTACTACGGGCACTCCGTCGCCGTAGGGCTCGCGCCCCGTAGGCGATCCCATGTTCGTCTCCGACATACGTCCGAGCGTGATGTAGGCGCCCCACTCATCCCCTGGAACACCCTGACGGGGTGTCGCTTCGCCGCCCGGAAGGTGCGGCGGCCATTCCATCAAGCCGCCGCAGGCGACGACACCGGCCTCAGACGCCGTGCCGGTGGAGCCTTCGATTGTCTCTGCTGGAGATTGGGGTTCAAGCAGTCAAGCCTTCGCCATGTCACGCGGGCCTCCTGACGCGCCGCCCGTAGCGTCTCGGCGCGACCGTCAGTTTCCTGGCATGCTCTGGTCCCGTCACCGTTTCCGGATCGGGTTAGCCATCAGGCCCAGGAACCTCCTTCCAAGTTCCTCCCGGCTGCGCCGGGGATATGCCGAAGCGCCTCATGGCGCACTGGAAGCCGAAGGTCATCTTGAACGTGCCGGCCGCGCCCTGCTTCTTGCTGGAGGACTCGATGATCGTGGCGTCCAGGTCGATCACGACCCAGCCCGTCAGGAGTTTTCCCGCCACCACCAGCCACG
>NZ_JAGSXH010000316.1 GCF_018283645.1 Actinocrinis puniceicyclus
GGAATCCGGCTGCGGGAGAACGGGATCACCGACTTCGTCATCCTGGAGCGCGCGGCCGCGGTCGGCGGCACCTGGCGGGACAACACCTACCCGGGTTGTGCCTGCGATGTGCCCTCGCATCTGTATTCCTTCTCGTTCGCGCCGAACCCGCTGTGGTCGCGCAGTTTCTCGCGCCAGCCGGAGATCCGGGCGTACCTCGAGGACGTGGCCGACCGGCACGCGCTGCGCCGGCACCTGCGCTTCGAGACCGAGGTCACAGAAGCGCGCTGGGACGCCGCGCACGCGCACTGGCGGCTGGCGACCACCCGCGGAAGTCTGACCGCTGACATCCTCGTCAGCGCCACCGGGCCGCTCGCCGACCCCGCGCTGCCCGACCTGCCCGGCCTGGCCGCGTTCCCCGGCGAGGTCTTCCACTCCGCGCGCTGGAACCACGACTACGACCTGACCGGCAAGCGCGTCGCGGTCGTCGGCACCGGCGCCTCGGCCATCCAGATCGTGCCCGAGATCCAGCCGGGCGTCGGGCGGCTGATCCTGTTCCAGCGCACCCCGGCGTGGGTGCTGCCGCGCCGCGACCGACGCGTAACAGGAGCCGAACATCGGCTGTTCCGCAGCGTCCCGGCGGCGCAGAAGCTGGCCCGGTTCGGCATCTACGCGGCCCGCGAGTCGAGCGTCGGCGCCTTCGTCAAACGCCCCGCGCTGCTCAAAGCCACCCAACGGCTGGCCTACCGCAATCTCGCCAAGCACATAGCAGACCCCGAACTGCGTGCCAGGCTCACGCCCCGCTACGTGATGGGCTGCAAGCGCATCCTGCTGTCGAACGACTACTATCCGGCCCTGACCGCCCCCAACGTCACGGTCGCCTCCGGACTCGCCGAGGTGCGCGGCAGCACCCTGATAGCCCGGGACGGCACCGAGCACGAAGTGGACGCGATCATCCTCGCCACCGGGTTCCACACGATCGATATGCCGATCGCGGATCGCGTGCACGGCATCGGCGGTATCACCCTCGCAGAGTCCTGGCAGGGTGACATGCGGGCCCTGCGCGGCACCAACGTGGCCGGATTCCCGAACCTGTGCCTGGTGATCGGGCCCAACACCGGGCTCGGCCACACCTCGATGGTGCACATCATCGAATCCCAGCTCAACTACATCACCGACTATGTCAACACTCTGGGCCGTCTCGGCGTCGCAGCACTCGACCCCCGCCCCGACGCGCAGAAGCGCTGGTGCGACGAGATCGAGCACCGCATGGGTCCGACGGTCTGGAACACCGGCGGCTGCGCCAGCTGGTACCTCAACGCGGCGGGCCGGAACCCCACGCTCTGGCCCGCCTCCACCATCCGTTTCCGACGCGAGACGCGCCGCGTCGACGTGGCCGAATATCACCGGATCGCGGTCCCGATCCCAGCCTCCGTATCAGC
>NZ_JAGSXH010000317.1 GCF_018283645.1 Actinocrinis puniceicyclus
CGCGACGCTCTCCGCGGCCCGCCTGACCTTCCACGTCGACATCAACATCGGCGACCCCGTATCGCCGGCACCGCAGCGCATCGTCCTGCCGAAAATCCTCGGCGGAACCATGGAGCTCACCGGCTACGCGCTCACGATGGTGCTCGCCGAGAAGATCGTCACCATGATGCAGCGCACAACCGCCAACACCCGCTGGCGCGACTTCGTCGACGTCTATACCCTGACCCGGCAGCACCCGCTCGACAGCGACGAACTGCACGACAGCATGACCACCGTCGCGAACCACCGCCAGGCCGCGCTCACGCCGCTCGCGGAGGCACTCGACGGCTACCCGGACATCGCACAACCCAAGTGGGCCGCCTGGCGCCGCAGACAGCAACTCGACACCCGCGTGCCCGAGGACTTCACCGAAGTACTCACCGCCGTCGCCCGGTTCGCAGACCCTGTCATCACCGACCACGCCAAGAACAGAATTTGGAACCCGGAAACATCACGCTGGACCTGACCAATACGGGCGGGCAGCGGGATCGTTGAAGCGGCTGAGCGCGAGCACCGTTGTGCCGATCGACCACGCGACGCACCACGCGACGATCTCGACGAGCCCGCCGATTGCATCCACGCGTACATGAGTACAGCAGCCGAGTACAGCAGCGCCAGCGACGGTCAGTGCCGTACCATGACTCTGCCCGACCTAGATCGAGCTGGAATGTCCGGATCTGCCCCACCGGTGCCGCAAGTTCGCATCTAGAAGATCAGCTGACTGTTGTGTGGGGTTAGAGCGCAATGTATTTGCCGAAGATCGCCAGTGCTAGCGCGACCGCCCAACCGAGGCCAGCAAGTAGCCACGCGACACGGTCGAGGTGTCTAGTATGGCCTTCGAGTTGCTCGCGCACGTCTCGGACCAGTGCCTTCACTGCTACGGGATGATCCTCGACGAGTTCCTCATATAGCTTGTTTTCTGCTATAAGCTTGTTGATCTCAGCCGTTCGCACGTCAATCTCTTTTGCCAACTCGGTAGTTAACTCCCGCGAGAGCATGGTTGCGCGTTCAAGCACCGGCTGTAGCTGCTGGATCTTTGTGGCCCTAGCTTTGGTGACAGCCCTCTCTTCAGCAGCCCGAACGGCAGCAACACGCTCCTCTGTGACCTTCGTCAGGGAGACTGCGATCACGAACCAGCACGTGAAGGCGGTCCAACTAACGCCGAACGCTGCATCGCTTATCGTCTTGGGCATACCAAGGCTCTCCGGTATACCGATCACTAACCCTGGCTATTCGTGACGTAGTTCGTAATGCAGCCCGCTGAGATGCGAAAGGTGCGCCCGGCCTGCAAGGATGTGATTGCCTAGATCATGTCCATACAGGGAACGGGTGCACCTTTCTGGTGTCCA
>NZ_JAGSXH010000318.1 GCF_018283645.1 Actinocrinis puniceicyclus
GGGTTGCGGTGCGGCTTTCAGCGGTCCGGGAGGAGACCGGGCGCGGGCCGACGGGGGCGGAGGTGGGGAAGGTCCGGCGGGAGGAGGCGCGGCGGCAGCGGCGGGCGGTGGCTGGGTTCGACCTGGTGTTCACGCCGGTGTCTTCGGTCTCGCGGTTGTGGGGTCTGGATCCGCGCGGGTGGGTGCGTGAGGCGGTCGAGGCGGCGCATTGCGCGGCGCGGGACGCGTCGCTGGGGTTGCTGGAGGAGCATGCCGCATTCACGCGGACGGGGTCGTCGGGGCAGGCGCAGATCGAGACCCGGGGTCTGGTCGCTGCGGTGTTCGAGCATGCGGACAACCGGTTGGGGGAGCCGAATCTGCATTCGCATGTCGCGGTCAGTAGCAAGGTGTTGGGGGTGGACGGGAAGTGGCGGGCGTTGGATGCGCGGGGGCTGTACCGGATGGCGGTGGCGGCGTCGGAGCTGTACAACACGCGGCTGGAGCATGAGTTGCAGGCGCGGCTGGGGTTGGAGTTCGAGGCGCGGGCGGACACGGTCGGCGGGCGTGAGCCGGTGCGGGAGATCAAGGGTTTCCCTCCCGAAGTGCTGGCGTATTTCACCCGTCGGCGGGCGGGCATCGAGGGCGAATACGCGCGGCTGGTGGCCGGGTTCCGGGCCGTGCACGGGCGTGATCCGTCCCTCGCGGCTGCGCATGCGTTGGCGCAGCAGGCGACGCTGTCCACCCGCAGCGGTAAGAAGCCGCCGCGGGCGTGGTCGGCGATGCGGCAGCAGTGGCGCGCCGAACTGGCCGATCGATTCGGGTCGGGGGCGTTGGCGCGGGTCATGGCGGTCGTGCCCGCGCGCCGGGGACGTGGCGGGTCGGCGCCGGTGAGTGGCGCGCAGGTGGATGTGGCGGCCATCGCGTCGCGGGTGGTCGGTGCGGTGCAGGAGCATCACGCGACGTGGACGCGGTGGAGTGTGCTGGCGCAGGCGCAGCGTGAGCTGCGTGGGGTGTGGTTCGGGACCGCAGGGGAGCAGGAGCGGGCCGTCGCCCAGGTTGTGGAGGCGGCGCTGGCGGTGTGGTCGGTGCCGGTCGAGCCGCCGGACCTGCTTGCCGAACCGGCGGGGTTGCGGCGCGCGGACGGGTCGTCGGTGTTCACCCAGCACGGTGCGGCGCGGTTCACCAGCCGTGCGGTGTTGGACGCGGAGGCGCGGTTGGTGGAGGCGGCGGGCACGGCGACGACGGTGGGGGTGGACGGGCCGACGGCGGCGGCCGCGCTGACCGCGTATGAGCGGACGAGCGGCCGTGCACTTGACCCGGGTCAGAGGGCGCTAGTGGAGGCGTTCGCGTGTGACGGGCGGTTGTTGCTGGCGGGGATCGGTCCGGCGGGGGCGGGTAAGACCACGGC
>NZ_JAGSXH010000319.1 GCF_018283645.1 Actinocrinis puniceicyclus
GAATCAGGGGTCGGACTTTAGGGCGTGTCGCCGGTTTTCACTCCGGCGGCCGAGTCCCGCTCCGGGTGCAGTCGGCCGTCGAAGGCCATCTCGAAGGCGTTGAGGACCGGCTTCCACCGGTTCGACCAGCGCTGGGGCGCCTTGCCGGTCGGGTCGAGTGACAAGATGGCGAGATACAGGCGCTTGAGGGCTGCCAGCTCGGTGGGGAAATGCCCGGAGGCCTTCACGGCGCGGCGCAGCCGGGCGTTGAGCGACTCCACCGCGTTGGTGGAGGTCAGCAGGTACCTGATCTCCCGGTCGAAGGCCATGTACGGGACCACCTCGGGCCACGCCTGGGTCCACAGCTTCACGATCGCAGGGTACTTCGGCTCCCAGGCCTCGGCGAACTCCAGGAACCGCGCCTCGGCGTCCTGGGCGTTAGGCGCGGTCAGCACCGGCTTCAGGTCGCGCGAGAGCGCCGGCCAGTCGCGCTTGGAGGCGTACGTGAAGCTGTTGCGCTGCAGGTGGATCAGACATCGCTGGACGATCGCACGCGGCCAGACCCTGTTGACGGCCTCGGGCAGGCCGCTCAATCCGTCGCACAGCACGATGCAGCAGTCCTTCACCCCGCGGTTGCGCAACTCGGTGAGTGTGACCTGCCAGGTCTTGGCGCCCTCGCCGCCATCTCCGGCCCACAGCCCGAGGATCTCGCGGGTGCCGTGCACCGTGACGGCGATCGCCACGTACACCGCCCGGTTGGCCACCGCCCCGTCCCTGATCTTGACGTGCACGGCATCGATGATCAGGACCGGGTAGACCAAGTCGAGCGGGCGGTGGCGCCATTCGTGCATGCCCTCCAGCACCCGGTCGGTGATCGCCGAGACCGTCTCCTTACTGGTCTCGACCCCGAAGACCTCCTTGAGGTGCGCGGCGACCTCGCCGGTCGTCAAACCCTTGCCCACCAGGGAGATCACTATCTCGTCGATCCCCGAGGTACGCCTGGCGCACTTGCGCACCACCGCCGGCTCGAAGCTGCCGGCCCGGTCCCGCGGCACTATCACCCGCACCGGACCGACCTCGGTCGCGATCTTCTTGCCGCGCCGGCCGTTGCGCTCGTTGCGCCGGCCCGTCGCAGTGCCCTGCGCCCCGTCGCGGCCGTCGGCCAGGTGCTCGGCGAGCTCGGCCTCCAGCGCCGCCTCGATGATCTGCTTGGTCAGCGATTGCAACAGCCCATCCGACCCGAGCAGCTTCAGGCCGCCCTCGGCCGCCTGCTGCCTGGCCCGCTCGGCCAGCTGTGCGATGGCCCGCGCATCGAGCAGGTCCGTCAGGTCCGCTCCCGACATCCCGGCCTCCGCCTCGATGGTAGTGATCGCCTCGGCGCTCTCTACCACAACCGGAC
>NZ_JAGSXH010000031.1 GCF_018283645.1 Actinocrinis puniceicyclus
GCCGCCTCCTGGCCCGCCTGGAACAGAGCCTTCGGCGGTCGTCCGGTCTGGTCTCGGGGTCTTTCGCAGCGGCCGCTTAGCCGTGGATGCCCGGATCGGACCGAACGACGTGTCAGTGCGTCGCGTGCTTGGCCATGTAGTGCATCGTCAGCGTGTGCGCCGCGGTGGCGGCCTGCTGCTTGAGGGCTGCCGCCTGTCGCTGCGCGGAAGCGCGGGCCGGCCCGCCGACCATCGGCAGGCTGCCCACGGCCGGCAGCCCGGCCTGGCCGAGCGAGTGCGTCAGCGCGCCGGCCACCGGCAGGTTGGAGACCGGGGAGGCGCCGCCGGGAGCCGTCAGCGACGCGACGCCCGGAAGCTTGGCGCCGGCGAGGTTGCCTGCCACCGGCAGCGCGTGGAGCGGCTCGGCGGTGTCCTGCTGCCCGGCCGGTCCGCCGACCACCGGCAGGCTGGAGATCGGCAGGCTGGAGATCGGCAGGCCGGAGATCGGCAGGCCTGAGATCGGCAGTGCCTGGCTCAGGTGGTCCACCGTGGGGCTGTCAGCCAGGTTGCCCACTACCGGCAGGGAGCCGGCCAGCGGCAGAGTGGCCGCGTGCGCGGCCCCGGCGGCGGCGATCGGCAGGGAGACGGCGGCGGCGGCCGCCGCGGTGGAGGCGATACGACGCCCGGCGTGGCTCATCTGTGTCTCTCATTTCCGTGTGGACTGTGCGGTCCGTGGCGGTCGACCCGCCCGACGCAGGCGGGCCGACGGCCCCGGATGACGCGTGGCCGCTCATGACGGGGCCCGCGATGTCACTGAGAAATACGATTCGGAGACGGTGAGGTTTCGGCCCAGATAGGTAACGTTTGGGTAAAGACGGCTGGCGATCGAGAGTTCCGGAGACCGGATCACCATATTTCCGCCCCGCTTCGGCGGCTGGCGTTTTCCCCGACAGGGGGACGGCTGCGATGGCCGGGTTCACCGAATCCGGCAGACCGGCGGGTAGGTCGAGACCCGGTGGATGCAGCGCCGGCAGGTCGCCCTGCGGGACCACTGCCGCGGACGCCGCGGCCTGCCCAGGTCCATCGATGAGGAGCCGGTTGGGTTGGTTGGGTTGTGACCAACTGTGATAACTAAATGGTAACTACGCTGAGGCGGGAAAAGAGCTCACCCAATGCGGTGAATACGCGGTCCCGGGCGTTACCCGCCGCTCACCATGACGATATGCAACGCGGCCGCATTCGCTACCGCGCCTGAATCCGCCTTCCAACCCGCCGAGCCGTCGGAAGCCGACCAGGTCTTGCCGCCGTACGAGAGCTGGGCTATGCCCGTCGTCTCGGCCTGCGCCGCCGCCCAGTTCGCGTACGCCCACGTGCGTGCGGTCGCCGCGGTGCCCGACAGCGAACCCGGCGCGGCCACGTCGAACGACAGCCCGTTCGCCGGGATCCCGCTGACCCTGCCGACGTTCGCCGAGCCGAACTGCGTGCGGAGCTGATCGACCAGCACCTGCCCGCGCGAGGTCAGCAGCGCGGCCCCGGCCTTGCTCTGCGGCGGGAAGGTCGGCCCGTCCAAGGTGCAGCCGAGCCCCGCCCCCGCGGAGCCGGTGAACACGGCCGTCAGCACCGTGGCGAACTGCTCATACTGCGCGTACGCGCTCGGCGCGCCGGACTTCTGCACCGCCTGCGCCGCTTCGGTCAGCGGCAGCTTCTGCCAGTCCGGCACGTTCAGCAGCGCCTGATAGAACTTCGTGGCCGCATACACCGGGTCGAGGATCTGCGTCCGCGTCCCCCAGCCCTGCGACGGCCGCTGCTGGAACAAGCCCACCGAGTCGCGGTCGCCGTAGTCCAGGTCGTGCAGCTTCGACTCCTGCCGCGCGGTGGCCAGCGCCACCTGGATCCCGAAGTCCGGCACGTTCATCGAGACGCCGACCGCCGTGATCGTCGCGGCGTTCTTGGCCTGCTCCAGATCCAGGCTCATGCTTCCCGCCGGGGAGGAGGCCGTGCAGCCGGAGGTGTGGAAGATCGACAGGTGGCCGAGCTTGTGCACCGCCCACAGCGCCGCGGCGGCGAGCAGCGCGGCGATGACGGTCGCGATGATCAATGCCTTGAGCCAGCCGCCGCCCCCGCCGCGCCGAGCCAGGGCCTCGCTGTCGTCTCGGGTCTGGGCAGTGCGCGGCACGTTGCTCCTCGGCGTCCGTCGGCGGCGAGCGTATCCCGTTACGTTAACGCGATCGCTGTGCGAGACGCGTCGAGGTCTCGTCACGGCTCCGCACTAGTCTTGGCCCATGACCGACACCGCCGCTTTCAGCAGCCCGTTGCCCGCCGTCATCGACGAACTGTGGGAGCGCCGCGCCGAACTCACACCCGCCGACGGCGACGCCCGCAAGCTGGTCGTCGAAGCGGTCGACCTGCTCGACAGCGGGGCCGCGCGGGTCGCCTTCGTGGACCCGGACGGCGACGCGGTGGTCGTGGACGAGCGGGCCAAGCGCGCCATCCTGCTCAGCTTCAGAGTGCTGGAGATGACCGAGGCGAGCGTCGGCGAGTTCTACCAGCACGACCGCATCCCGCTGAAGAAGAACTTCGCCGGGGTGCGGGTGCTGCCCGGCGCGATCGCCCGCTGGGGCAGCTACTTCGCGCCCGGAGTGGTGCTGATGCCGAGCTTCACCAACATCGGCGGCCACGTCGACTCCGGTTCGATGGTGGACACCTGGGCCACGGTCGGCTCCTGCGCGCAGATCGGCAAGAACGTGCACCTGTCCGGCGGCGTCGGAATCGGCGGCGTGCTCGAACCGCCCAACGCCGTCCCCGTCGTGGTCGAGGACGAGGCGATGATCGGCAGCCGCTCGATGATCGTCGAGGGCGCCCGGGTCGGCAAGGGCGCGATGGTCGGCGCGGGCACCATCCTGTCCGCCACCATCCCGGTGATCGACGTAGAAACCGGCGAGGAGATCAGCCGCGGTCACATCCCGGCCTGGTCGGTGGCGGTCGGCGGTACCCGCACCAAGCAGTTCCCGGGCGGCGACTTCGGGCTGCCCTGCGTCCTGGTGCTCAAGCGGCTCGACGAGGGGCAGCGGCACGACAAGGCCCAGCTCAACAGCATCCTGCGGGACCACGGGATGAGCGCCTGATGGCGCAGGCACCGACGGCGCAGCGGGACACGAACCCCGCCGGCTCGGTGGACCTCTCGCTCGACGCCGCGCAGCTCACCGCAGCCCTGGTCGATTTCCCCTCGGTCAGCGGCGCGGAGAAGCCGCTGGCCGACGCGATCGAGCGGGCGTTGCGGGAACTGCCGCGGCTGACCGTCGACCGGTACGGCGAGAACGTCGTCGCGCGCACCCACTTCGGCAGGGACACGCGGATCGTGCTGGCCGGGCACATCGACACCGTGCCGATCGCGGACAACGTGCCGTCACGGGTCTGCGGCGACCTGATCTACGGCTGCGGCACGTCCGACATGAAGAGCGGCGTGGCGGTGCAGCTCAGGCTCGCCGCGGCGGCCGGCGCGGCGGCTTCCCCGCAGTCGGCGCACGATCTGACCTTCGTCTTCTACGACTGCGAGGAGATCGAGTCGGCGCGCAACGGCCTCGGCCACGTCGCGCGCGCGCACCCCGACTGGCTGGTCGGCGATTTCGGCGTGCTGCTGGAGCCGACCGACGCAGTGCTGGAGGGCGGCTGCCAGGGCACGCTGCGCGCCCGCGTCACCGTCGCCGGGCAGCGCGCGCACAGCGCCCGCTCCTGGCTCGGGAGCAACGCGATTCACCGCGCCGCGCCGATCCTCAACCGCCTCGCCGAGTATCGGCCCCGAGAGGTCGAGGTGGAGGGTCTGCTCTACCGCGAGGGACTTAACGCGGTAGGGATCAGCGGCGGCGTCGCAGGCAACGTCATCCCGGATGAATGCGCCGTGGTGGTCAACTTCCGCTTCGCGCCGGACCGCACGGAAGAGCAGGCGGCGCAGCACGTGCGCGCCGTCTTCGAAGGCTTCGACGTGCGGATCGTGGACAGCGCCCCGGCCGCGCGCCCCGGACTCGAGCAGCCCGAGGCCGCGCGCTTCGCGGCCCGCTTCGACGTACCGCCGCGGGCCAAGTACGGCTGGACCGACGTCGCCCGGCTCGCCGCGCTCGGCGTGCCGTCGGTCAACTACGGCCCCGGCGACCCGAATCTCGCGCACACCCGCGACGAGCACGCCTCGATCACCAAGATCCACGAGACCGAGCGGATGCTGGCCGAATGGCTCGGGCTGAAATGACCCGGCGTATTCACCTGGCATTCGCGGCTTAACCGTGCGAAGCGGGCGCTGCGGGGGGAGAATCCGAAGATGAAGGCAACCTGAAAGCCTCTCACCGCGTCGATCAGGGTTGGAAGGTCGATCTGGGTTCGCAAGTCCGCCGGGCACCGCGGGCGGGGCCGCGGTGCGCACCACGGCGGGTGTCACGGGTTTGTCTGAATCGGGCGAGGACATGGGACTGACCAGCGGGTTGTTTCTGGACGCGGTGATCGCGGCGGTCATCGCGCTGCCGTTTGCCACGGTGCTGCTGTGGGGGCGGCTGCGCGGGCCCCGGGTGCTGCGGCACACCCAGCGCCTCGGCCTGATCGGCCTGTGCCAGGCCGGCGCCGTCCTGCTGGCCGCCTTGCTGATCAACAACTCCTTCCAGCTGTACACCTCCTGGTCGGACCTCTTCGGCGACAACGGGCCGGTCGGACAGATCCAGGCCGGCAAACCCGTCGCCCCGGTCGTCGCCGCCAACAGGGCGTTCGACGGCGGCCACGTGCTTCGGCTGCTGCCGAACGCCGACCTGTTCCGGGCCGACCCGGGGCTGCCCGGCGAACTGCACGCGGTGATCACCGGGCGCGACTCGGGGGTGACCGGCGAGGTGATCGTCTGGTTGCCGCCCGAGTACACGCAGAAGTCCTACGCGACCACCGACTTCCCCGTGATCCAGCTGTTCTCCGGTTATCCGGGCTCGGCCGGCTCGTGGTTCCGCGGCCTCGACGCGGTCGCCAACCTGGAGGCGGCCGTCCAGCGGCACTCCGCGCGGCCGGCGATATTGGTCTCGGCGGCGATCAACGTCGACGGGTCGCACAACGCGGACTGCTCGGACATCCCCGGCGGCCCGAAGGTCGCCACCTGGCTCGCCAAGGACGTGCACGACCTGGTCGACTCCTCGTTCCGCACCGTGACCGACCGTTCCGGCTGGGGCTTGATGGGCTACTCCGAGGGCGGCCTGTGCGCATCCAAGCTGCTGTTGCAGTACCCGGACCGGTTCGCCGCGGCGGTCTCGATGAGCGGTGACGATCACCCCGGCGGCGACCTGCTGAAACCCGGCACGGCCGGCTACAACGCGAACAGTCCGCTGTGGTTGTTGCAGCACGGACGCGCCCCGAAGGTCTCCCTGCTGCTCACCGGCACGCTGCAGGACGGTTCGACGGCGGCCGAGGCGAACGCGATGGGCGCGGCGGCCAAGGCTCCGACCGTGGTCCAGCGCCTGATCGCGGCGCGCGGCGGCCACAACGTCGGGGTGTGGAAGGCGTTGGAACCGCAGGCGTTCGGCTGGCTGAGCACGCACCTGGACGACCGGCCGACTTCCGCGGTGCCCGCGGTGCCGAACCTGGCCCGCGTGACCGGCGTCGGCGGAGCCGCCGGAGCGTGGGCGAGCGGCTGAATCACGCTGTTCAGCCGGTGGGGCACCAGGCTTGGCGCCCGGTTCCCCGGGTGTCCGCCGCGCGCGGAGTACCGTGTCGACAGTGACTGATGACTTTGAGCCGCAGGAGAAGCGGCAGAACGGCGTGCGCTTCCGCGGTCCCGTGGTGCTGCGGCGCGGACAGGTGCAGGAATCCACCACGGACCAGCGGCTGCTCGACACGCGCGGCCCGACCGAATGGCTGCACTCGGACCCCTGGCGGGTGCACCGGATCACCGCCGAGTTCGTCGAGGGGTTCGGCGCGCTGGCGGAACTGGGACCCGCGGTGGCCGTCTTCGGCTCCGCCCGCGCGCTGCCCGACTCGCCCGAATACCTCCAGGGCGTCGAGGTCGGCAGGCTGCTCGCGGATGCCGGATACGCGGTGATCACCGGAGGCGGCCCGGGCGTGATGGAAGCCGCCAACCAGGGCGCGGTCAAGGGCGGGGGCACCTCGGTCGGCCTCGGCATCGAACTGCCCTTCGAACAGGGCCTCAACGACTACGTCGACCTCGGGGTGAACTTCCGGTACTTCTTCGCCCGCAAGACCATGTTCGTCAAGTACGCCCAGGGCTTCGTCGTGCTGCCGGGCGGATTCGGCACCATGGACGAGCTGTTCGAGGCGCTGACGCTGGTGCAGACCCGCAAGGTCACCTCGTTCCCGCTCGTGCTGCTCGGCAGCGCCTACTGGTCGGGTCTCGTGCGATGGCTGCGCGAGAGCATGGTCGCCGACGGCAAGGCCTCCCCGGCGGATCTGGCGCTGCTCACGGTCACCGACTCGCCGGCCGAGGCGGTCCGCTTGATCCAGGGCCAGAACGGTCACCGCGCCGCGGACGAGTCGGCCGCGTTCGCCGAGAAGGTCGCGGCCGAGCGGCCGAGCCATCACGGGCCACGCGGCGACGGGCGGTCAGAGCGCGGCTGACGCGGTGTGGCAGGCGGCGGCCGCCTCGGTCAGCGCCTCGCACACCCTCGCCAGGTCGTCCTGCGGGGTTACGTACGGCGGCATCGTGTAGATCAAGTCGCGGAAGGGCCGGATCCACACGCCCCGCCGCATCGCCGCTGCGGTGGCGGCGGCCATGTCGACCGGGCGCTCCAGCTGAAGCACACCGATGCCGCCGAGTACGCGCACGTCCTTGACCCCCGGGATCCCGCGGGCCGGCGCGAGCCCGGCGCGCAGGCCCGACTCGATCCGCGCGACATCCGCCTGCCAGGTCGCGCCGCCGCGCGCCGCCGGATCGAGCAGCAGGTCGATCGATGCGAGGGCGACCGAGGCGGCCAGCGGATTGCCCATGAAGGTCGGTCCGTGCGCGAGGACCGGCACGTCGCCGCGGCTGATCCCCTCGGCCACCCGGGGCGTGCACAGCGCCGCGGCCATGGTGAGATAACCGCCGGTCAGCGCCTTGCCGACACACATCACGTCGGGTGCGACGCCGGCGTGCTCGGCGGCGAACAGCCTGCCGGTGCGCCCGAATCCCGTGGCGATCTCGTCGAAGATCAGCAGCACGTCGTGCTCGTCGCAGAGCTCACGCAGCGCCTTGAGATAGCCGGGGGCGTGGAACCGCATCCCGCCGGCGCCCTGCACCACCGGCTCGACGATCACGGCGGCCAGTTCGTGAGCGTGACGGTGCATCAGGTCCGCGAGATGCGTTATGTACGCGCTCGACGGTTCGCCCTCGAACCCGTCCGGCGGGGCCTCGGCGAAGACCTGCTCCGGCAGCACACCCCGCCACAGACTGTGCATCCCGCCGTCGGGATCGCATACCGACATCGGATGGAAGGTGTCGCCGTGGTAGCCGCCGCGCCAGGTCAGGAGGCGCCGCTTGCCCGGACGGCCGAGCGAACGCCAGTACTGGAGGCACATCTTGACGGCGACCTCGATCGACACCGAGCCGGAGTCGGCGAGGAAGACGTGCCGCAACGGCTCGGGCGCGAGCTGCGCCAGTCGCGCCGCCAGCTCGATCGCCGGACGGTGCGTCAGCCCGCCGAACATCACGTGCGCCATGCGGCCGAGCTGGTCGCGCACAGCCGCGTCGAGGACCGGGTGGCGGTAGCCGTGGATAGCGGACCACCAGGACGACATCGCGTCGATCAGCTCGCTGCGTGTCCCGTCGGGGAGCGCGACCTCGATCCGCACTCCCGACGCGCCGGTCACGAGCAGCGGATCGAGCGCTGCGGGCATGGCGCCGTAAGGGTGCCAGAGCAGCGTGCGATCCAGCTCCAACAGGGTGTCGACTGCGGGCTCCTCCACGCGGACAGTCTCGCACGGCGCCCTCGTGCGGCGCCCTCGCACGGCCGCTCCGAGCGGCTGCCTGAACGACCGCGCCGAGCGTCCGCGCTGAACTACTGCGCGCTGAGCTACTGCTCGTCAGGCCAGGCCGCGGCGGCTGACCGCGGGCGCCCGCGTCCCCGCGATCGAGGCGACCATGTCCAGCACCTGCCGGGTCTCGGCGACCTCGTGCGCCCGGAACACCCGGGCGCCGAGCCAGGCGCACACCGCGGTGGCCGCCAGCGTCCCGGTCAGCCGGCCCTCCAGCGGCACGTCCAGCGTCTCGCCGACGAAGTCCTTGTTCGACAGCGAGACCAGCACCGGCCAGCCGGTGGCGGTCAGCTCGCCGAGCCGCCGGGTCACCTCGAGCGAGTGCCGGGTGTTCTTTCCGAAGTCGTGCCCCGGATCGACCAGGATCGACTCGCTCGGCACGCCGAGCGCCAGAGCCCGTTGCGCCAGGCCCAGCGTCTGCTCCAGCACGTCCCCCATGAGATCGGAGTAACCGACCCGGTGAGGCCGCGTCCGGGGTACCGCGCCGCCGGTGTGCATGCACACCAGGCCGACGCCGTGCTTCGCGGCGACATGCGCGAGGTCGGGGTCGTGACCGCCCCAGGCGTCGTTGAGCAGGTCTGCCCCCACACGGCACACCGCATCGCCGACCTCCGCGCGCCATGTGTCGACCGAAATGGCCAGCTCCGGGAACCGTTCGCACACGGCCTCGACGAACGGGACCACTCTGCGGATCTCCTCCGCCGGGCCGACCTCGTTGCCGGGGCCGGCCTTCACCCCGCCGATGTCGACGATCCGTGCGCCCTGCGCCGCCGCGAGTTCCACGCGTTTCATGGCCGCGTCATCGTCGAAAGTCGCGCCCCTGTCGTAGAACGAGTCGGGCGTGCGGTTGACGATGGCCATGACCACCAGCTCGTTCGCGCCGAAGCTGTGGCGGCCCAGCCTGAATCCGTCCTCGATCATGCGGGCGTCCCCTCCATGCCTTTCCGGGAGCCGTACCCTATGCTCTGCGGCAGGCTAACGCGCCGGCGCGTTAGACGGCTGGCGCGTGCTTCCGGCACAGCAGAGCAGCTAGTGGGAAGAAACGAGGCGAGGACGCGATGTACTGGCTCCAACTCGTGGTGATCGTCGCGCTGCTCGCAGCCGTGGGCTGGCTCGCGATCGGCGGCGGGGGACACATGTCCGAGCCGGTGCCGGACCGCCCGGACCTCGCCCTGCCGGGTGACGGCCTGCTCGGGCGCGCGGACGTGGACCGAGTGCGGTTCTCGGTCGGCGCCCGCGGCTACCGCATGGACGAGGTGGACGACGTCCTCGACCGGCTCGCCCAGGAGATCGAGGCGCGCGAACAGCGCATCGCGGTGCTTGAGGGGCGCGCGCCGCGTCCGGACGCGAGCCCCGAGCTCGAATCCGGGGCGCAGCCCGAAGCGGGCACCGAGGACGAAACCTCGGACCACGGCGCCCCCGAGGCCCCTGGCGACACCGGCGCGTGAGGGCTTCGGCGCGCAGCGTATTCGAACCCTGCTGGATTCGAGCACTGTCGAACGATCGTCGAAACCGGCCGGTGACCTGAGCTTGCGTCCGCGGGATTCTCAGGACTCGAAATTAAGGCGCCGACCGACAGTCGGTTGCGCTGGGCGCGCTTGATGCGCGCCGGCTGAAACGTTGCTGATCCGTGATACGTTTATCACTCACAGTCGTTATCGCGTGACATCTTGACGCCGTGCGGGTTGCGCGGTTTTCTGACTTCACCTCAGGCGGGAGGTGTTGGGATGGCAGTGGAGATCGCCGTCGCCGTTGGCGAACTGGCGCCGGTAGAGATCAAGCCCTACGACAGGGTCTGGTCCGAGCGTTTCGCGGTGTGTGCCGAACTGGTGCGCGCAGCCCTGGGTGGCTACGCGGTCCGGGTCGACCACATCGGTTCGACCGCGGTGCCCGGCCTTCTCGGCCGCCCGCACCTCGACATCCAGGTCTCGGTGGCGGAACCCGAGGCCGAGGAGGAGTACCGGGCCGCGCTCGAAGATCTCGGGTTCGCCCTGTGGGTGCGTGAAGCGGATCGGCGCGTGTTCGTCGCGCCGCAGGGAGCCCTCAGCGTCCGCGCGCCCAAGTGCGAGGTTCACATCTACGTGTGCCGCTCCGGCGGGGTGCTCGAATACGATCAGCTGTTGCTCGTGCAGTACCTGGCGAGCCACCCGGAACGCCGCGATCAGTACGCCGACCTCAAGCGGCGGCTGGCCCGGCAGTGCCGCAACGACCCGGAGGCATACGCCGAGGGCAAGCGGGCCTTCCTGCGCGAGACGGTGCGCATGGCCCACCGCGCCTATCTGGATCTGCGCGCGCTGCCCGACGTCTGCTGAGCCGATTCGGGCGGCGGGTGACCGGGCGCTCCCGGCCGCCCGCCACCGCGGCTACTTTCCCTGGAAGTTCGCGGCGCGCTTGGCCAGGAAGGCGTCCACCGCCTCCCTGTGATCGGCGGTGGCTCCGCACCTGCTCTGCATCTCGTCCTCGAACTCCAGCGTTTCGGCCAGGGTGTGTCCCGCGCCGTAGTGCACCGAGGCCTTGAGCGCGGCGTAGGACACGGTCGGCCCGTTCGCCAGCCGCTGCGCCAGGGCGGCCGCGTGCTCGGCCAGCCGGTCCGCCGGCACGATCTCGTTCACCAGGCCCAGCGCCGCGGCCTCCCGCACGCCGATCCGCTGCTGCGGATTGAACAGCAACTCGATCGCCTTCGCCGTGCCCACCAGCCGCGGCAGCGTCCACGACGCGCCCGAGTCGGCGGACAGACCCACTTGGGCGAACGCCAGGGTGAACGACGCGTTGTCGGCCGCGATCCGCAGGTCGCAGGCGAACGCGAAGGCCGCCCCGGCGCCGGCGGCCACCCCGTTGAGCGCGGCGATCGTCGGCTTCGGCATCTGCGCGATCGCCAGTGTGATCGGGTTGTAATGGTCACGGACCGTGGACAGCGGCGGTTCGCCCGCGTTCAGTTTCCGGACGTGCTCGCGCAGGTCCTGTCCGACGCAGAAGGCACGTCCCGCACCGGTCAGTACCACGGCCCGCAGGCTCTCGTCGCTCGCGGCCGCGCGCAGGGCTGTGAGCAGGCCTTCCTTCGTCGCCACGTCGAGCGCGTTCATCGCGTCGGGCCGGTTCAGCGTGATGGTTGCCACGTTGCCGGACCGCTCGAATCGGACGGGTTCCGCGGCGTTTTCCTGGTCTCGGGTCACCCGATTAAGTTACCGGCTGGTAATCGTGCGGGCCAGCTTGTTCTCAAGTTGTGTTTTCCCGAGGCCGGTGACGTGCGGGATAATGAGCTCCGGTCAGGGTGTCCGCGTGCCCTGCGCCAGGGCGTGTGAGGAGAGGAGCGTCGGGCAGGGCGAAGCGGTCCCGTGACCCCTCCGAGCGCGCCCCAGCTCCAGCCGGCCCAGTCCGGATGCACACGGTCCGCCGCACCGCGAAGCCGGCGGCGGGCCACTCGACGAGGAAGGGGAACGAGCATGGCGGCGATGAAGCCGCGGACGGGCGACGGCCCGCTCGAAGTGGTCAAGGAGGGGCGCGGCATTGTGATGCGGGTGCCTCTCGAAGGCGGCGGCCGACTCGTCGTCGAGCTCTCGCCGGACGAGGCGGGCGCGCTCGGAGACGCGCTGAAGAACGTCGTGGGCTAGTGCCCAGACCGTCGTAAGCGGCGTCTTGACCGGTCCCGGCGCGCATCGGCCGATCGACGACGCTCGCTGCGTTGCCGAAACATCCGCATACGATCCGGTATGAGGATGTTCCGGCGCCTTGCGAGCGCCGCCGCTCGGCCGATGCGCCGTCCGAGGACCCAAATCACCCTCCGGCACTACAGCGCGGTCCCGACCGCCGCTCCGGCCTCGGCGCCCGGGAACCCGGCGCCGAGGCCGGGCGTTTCTCCGGGTGAGGGCCTGCGGCCCGAGTCCAGCGGGACCTCAGCAGCCTTGAGCCGAGCTATGTCAAGGTTCACAGGCCGCTCTCAGTAAATCCGTCGGGGAAGGAAGCTATGGTTACTGCAGCGGTACTCGGACGACGAGGAGGTAGTGCCGTGGCGCTCGGGGGCGGCAGTGACTATGGCGAGGCGGGATTCGACTCCTTTCCGGCGGGCGCGCCGGTCGGCGCGGAGTGGACGCCTCCGTCCTGGGACGAGGTCGTGCGTACTCATTCGGCCAGGGTCTACCGGCTCGCCTACCGGTTGACGGGGGACCGGCACGATGCGGAGGACCTGACCCAGGAGGTCTTCGTCCGGGTGTTCCGCTCGCTCAACAGCTACACGCCCGGCACGTTCGAGGGCTGGCTGCACCGGATCACCACCAACCTGTTCCTCGACTCGGTGCGGCGCAAGGCCAAGATCCGCTTCGAGGGCCTGGCCGAGGACGCCGCGGACCGGATGGCCGGCAAGGAGCCGACCCCGGCGCAGGCGTACTTCGACAACCATCTGGACGCGGACATCGAGCGCGCGCTGGCCGAGCTGGCCCCGGAGTTCCGGGCCGCGGTCGTGCTCTGCGACATCGAGGGCCTCTCCTACGAGGAGATCGCGGCCACGCTCGGCGTCAAGCTGGGCACCGTCCGGTCCCGGATCCACCGGGGCCGCAGCCAACTGCGTGCCGCCCTGGCGCACCGCGCCCCGAGCGAGGCGGTGGAACTGCCACCGCTGGAGACGATCGAGGACGACGCGGAACGCACCGGCGGCGGAAAGGGACAGCTGTGATGGGCCGGTTCAGCGATCACCTCGGCGCACGGCTCGGTGCGCTCGTGGACGGGGAACTCGCTCATGACGACCGGGACCGCGCCTTGGCGCACCTGGCCGGCTGCGCACAGTGCCGCACCCTGGTCGAGGCCGAGCGCGCGCTGAAGAACCAACTCGAGGCGATGCCGATGCCGGAGCCCTCGGCCCGGCTGATGGCCGCCCTGTTCCAGATCCCGCAGACCGAGCAGCCCCCGCAACCGCCCGCGGCCTCGCCGCCGCAGGCGGGCGGATTCCTCGGCCGTTCCTCGGCGTTCCTGCCCGAGTTCGCGGTCGGCCTGCGGCCGATCGGCGAGCTGCCCGAGGACGGCGAGCCGGGACTCGGCGGCGCGGGTTCGATGAACCGCGGCCGCTCGGCCCCGCGCGGGCGGGTACCGCTGGCCGAGCCCTCTTTCCTCGGCCGCGCCTTCCCGTCGCGCTGATTTGCCGGCCGGTTGCGGCGCAGCCTCTGTCTGACCGGCGCCGCGGGCGGTTACTGTGGTGCTGGTCCTCGGACTGCTCAGTCCCCCTGCCCGCCGACGCCGGAGCGACGCGATGTTCTTCGACCTGTCCCCGCTGGAAATAGTCGTGCTGCTCGGGCTGGCCGTCGTCCTGTTCGGCCCGGACAAGCTGCCGCAGGCGGCGGCCAGCGCCGCGCGCTTCCTGCGCCAGGTCCGCGCCTTCGGCGAGAACGCCCGGGCGGACCTGCGCAACGAGCTCGGGCCCGAGTTCGACGGGCTCGACCTGCAGGATCTGAATCCGAAGACCTTCGTCCGCAAGAACCTGCTCGGCGAGGGTGAGCAACTGCGCGAGCTGCGCGACGATCTGAACCGCGACCTGCGCACCTTCAGCTCGGCCGAGGACGTACCGGCTGCGCGCCGCGAGCCGAGCGCGCTGGCCACGGGCGAGCGGCCGCCCTACGACGCAGACGCGACGTGACCGATCCACGGAGTTGAGTTGACCAGCAGGGCCCAGCAGACCTCGCGCGGAACCGAGTCGCGTTCCACCTCCGCTTCCACCGATCCCCTTGCCCTCGCCCACGCCGGGCAGGCCGCGTTCTGCGCCGCCCGGCTGCCCTGGTACGGCCTCGACCCCGGGTGGCGCGGCGAGCGTCGCCTCGGCTCGCTGTGCACCGATGCCGACGGTACGGTCCAGTACGGCACCCTCCTGCACGGCGACGCGCCCACCGGCCGCCCCGGCGGCGATCCGCAACGCCGCGCCGTCACCGTGGTCACCATGGCCCCGCTGCCGCGTCGCCCCGTGCTGCGCCCGGACGGCACGGCCCGCGGCTTCGTCGAGGCCGCCACCGTCGCCGCGGCGGCCGCGGTGGCCGGGATCGGGCTGGTCGAGGAGCAGTGGCCGTGGCACCTGGACGTCTCGGTACGCGAGCACTGGATGGATCAGCAGCGGGAACTGGCCGCGCAGGTGGCACAGCGCCTCGGCGACACGCCGTGGCGGCTGCTGACCCTGACCGTGGATCTGCTTCCTCAGGTCTTTCACTATCGTGAGTCCGAGTACGGCTGGGTGCTGGCCACCGCCGCGCAACACTGCTTCCTGGCCGCCTACGGACGCGGCGTCTCGGCGTATTCGCTCGCCTTCACCCGGGTCGGCCTCGACGAGTACGTGTCCTGAACGACGGCTGAGTTCTACTCGTCGTAGTAGCGGGCCTCGATCACGTTGTCGTCGGGGTCCCGGAAGTAGAAGGCGTGTGGCGCGTTGCCGCGCGCGCCGTAGGTGACGACGCGCCGCGACGAGGTGTCGACCCCGTGCGCCTCCAGACGCGCGCTGAGCTCCTCGTACTCCTGCTTGCTCATCGCGATGCAGACGTGGTTGACCGGGAAGCCGGCGGTGGACGTCGTCTTCGTCATCGCGTTCACGGCCGGGGCGTCCTGACGTGGCGTCAGGTCGATGATTGACCGATCGGTCACCCGCACGCTCGGAAACGGCGCGGCCCCGGCGCGGTACTCCTCCGCGCGCACCGGTCGCAGGCCGACCACGTTCACGTAGAACTCGACGGACTTGAGCGGGTCGTCCACCCAGATGACGACGTGATCGAGATCCATGCGTCCGACACTACCCGCCGTCACCGCTTGCCCAATAACTCGCTAGACGATATATCTTGTGCATGAATACATCGACGAGGACGGAGCAGGTCTTCCTGATCCTGACCGCGCTGGTGGACCGGCCCCGGCACGGTTACGGCATCGTCCAGGAAGTCGCCCGCCTGTCCGACGGGCAGATGAAGCTGAAAGTCGGCACCCTCTACGGAGCGCTCGACCGGCTGACCGGTGAGGGTCTGCTGGCCCCCGACCGGGACGAGATCGAGGGCGGCCGGCTGCGGCGCTACTACAGGCTCACCGAGCAGGGCGCCGCCGCGCTCGCCGAAGACGCCGAGCGCCTCGCCTCACACGCGGCGCTCGCCACGCGGCGGCTGCGCGAACGCGGCATACCGCTGCCGGGCAAGCTCGGCACGGCGGGGGGAGCGGCATGAGCGCGAAGCAGGGCACCGACATGCTCGCGGCGCGTTATCGGCGCGTCCTGATGGTGCTGCCCGCCGCGTATCGCGAACGGCGCGGAGAGGAGATGCTGAGCACCCTGCTTGACGGCGCCGCGGACGGGAAGCGCCGGCCGAGCCTCGCAGAGGCGTCGAGCCTGGCCGCGCTCGCGATCCGGCTGCGCGTGGGCGCACCCGGAGCGTCCCGCCGCGCCGTGGCCACCGGCGAGGTGCTCAGACGCACGGCTCTGGCCGGCCTGCTCGCGTTCGGTCTCTGGCACGGAACGGGGGCCGTGGGGAACCTGGTGGTCATCGCCTCCGAGCGAAGCCAATACTTCCAGAACACCCCCGGCTCCACCGTGGCGTGGTGGTTGACGCTGGTCTTCGGTCTGCCCCTCGTCTACTTCGGCGCGTTCATCGCCCTGGTGCTCGGGCGCCGCCGTCTCGGCCGCTTCCTGGGCGTTGCCCAA
The DNA here is from genome assembly GCF_018283645.1 of Actinocrinis puniceicyclus. Classification (GTDB taxonomy): domain Bacteria; phylum Actinomycetota; class Actinomycetes; order Streptomycetales; family Catenulisporaceae; genus Actinocrinis; species Actinocrinis puniceicyclus. The sequence continues at coordinate 15,617 of NZ_JAGSXH010000031.1, forward strand.
GCAGGTTTCGTGGCCGCAGCCTCGGTGCAGGACCGCTACCCGGCGACCTCGGATATGGCGGCCGTGTTCGCGACGAGCCTGATGATCGCGCTGGCGACGGGGCTGGGCTTCCACCGGGGCAGCCCGCGGCCGGCCGCTCCGGGGCGCTGGCTGAGCGGCATGATCGGTGTCGCGGGTGTGGTCTTCATCGTCAGCGGCGCGGCCATCGGGATGCATCTCGACGGGCACTCGGGCGATACCCGCGTCATCGACGTGATCGCGCAGATCAACGCAGGACCGCTCGTGCCCGGGCTGGCCGCGGTCTTCGGGCTCGTACGCGCCCGCCGTTCGCCGATCTGGCCTGCGGCGCTGTTCATCCTCGGGCTTCCGGGCCTGCTGATCGTGCCGCGCGCGCTCATCCACTACGCGCAGGGCAACTACGAGAACGTTTTCATCGGTGACTTGTTCCGCGGCGCGGCGTGGCCTGGGATGGCCGTGTACATGCTGATCACCGAGGCGGTCCTGGCCACGGCGCTGGTGTGGTCGCTGTACCTGCGTCGCGCGCGGGCTACCGCAGTGCCCGCATAACGCCGCCGCACCGCCCGCCTTGAGCCGGCTTCGGGCCTTTACCGTCCCGCGGGGGACACGGCCAGCGACATGCCCACAAGCCCGCGTGCGCGCACGCTGAGCCGTTCGGCGATGCCTTGCAGCACCGTGGCCGCCAACGCGTCCGGGTGCGACAGCACCAACGGCATGCCCTCGTCGCCGCCGGCGCGCAGCCGGACGTCGATCGGGACCTGGCCGAGCAGCGGCACCTGTGCGCCGGTCGCACGCGTGAGCGCCTCGGCCACGGTCTCGCCGCCGCCGGAACCGAACACGTCCACCTTCTCGCCGCAGTGCGGGCACGGCAGCCAGGACATGTTCTCCACCACGCCCGCGATGCGCTGGCGGGTCTGCAAGGCGATCGTGCCGGCCCGCTCGGCCACCTCGGCGGCCGCCTGCTGCGGCGTGGTGACCACGAGGATCTCCGCGTTCGGGACCAGTTGCGCGACCGAGATCGCGACGTCTCCGGTGCCGGGCGGCAGGTCCAGCAGCAGCACGTCCAGGTCGCCCCAGTACACGTCCGCCAGGAACTGCTGCAGCGCGCGGTGCAGCATCGGGCCGCGCCAGACCACCGGCTCGTTGCCCGGGGTGAACATGCCGATCGAGATCACCCGCACGCCGTGCGCGATCGGCGCCATGATCATGTCCTGGACCTGCGTGGGCCGGTCCGTGACGCCCAGCATGCGCGGCACCGAATGGCCGTAGATGTCGGCGTCCACGATGCCGACCTTCAGGCCCTTGGCGGCCATCGCCGCGGCCAGGTTCACCGTCACCGAGGATTTGCCGACCCCGCCCTTGCCCGAGGCGACCGCGAACACCCGGGTCAGCGAGCCCGGCTTCGCGAACGGGATCTCCCGCTCCGTCCGGCCGCCGCGCAGCTTGGACTGGAGGGCCTGGCGCTGCTCGGTACTCATCACATCCAGGCCGACTCGCACGGAGCGCACTCCGTCCAGCGCGCCGACCTGGGCCTTGATGTCCTCGCAGAGCCGGTCCTTGAGCGGGCAGGCGGCGACGGTCAGGTAGATCTCCACGTCCACCACGCCGTCCTGGCCGATCGCGACGGTCTTGACCATGTCCAGTTCGGTGATCGGGCGGCGGATCTCCGGGTCCTGAACCCTGGCAAGCGCCGCGCGCACCTGCTCCTCGGTGGGCGTCGTAGCGCTCGTCGTCGTGTCAGCCATGACCCCATGCTATGCGTCGGCCGCGGGCTGCTCCGTCCGGGGCCGCCTGTGTGCGCGTCAACCGCTTTCACCCGGCGTTCGTCACCCGGCGTTCGAAGGGGGCGCGGGTTCCTGCGCCACGGTCCGCGAGTCGTTCATCTCCTTGAGGATCGCCTGCAGTTCGGAGCGCACGTAATCCCGGGTGGCCACCTCGTTCACGGCCAGTCGCAGCGTCGCGACCTCGCGCAGCAGGTACTCGGTGTTCGCGATCGAAATCTCGTCGCGCTCCCGGTCCTGCTCGATCTGCACCCGATCCCGGTCGGCCTGCCGGTTCTGTGCCAACAGGATCAGCGGCGCGGCGTAGGCGGCCTGGGTGGAGAAGGCCAGATTCAGCAGGATGAACGGGTAGGGGTCCCAGTGGCGCGTGAGTTGGATGACGTTCAGAAAGATCCAGACCAGGACGAAAGCCGTCTGGATGACCAGATACCGGGCCGTGCCGAAGTACCTTGCCAGGTTCTCCGAGGCCTGGCCGAAGCGCTCCGAGTCGATCCGCGGCCTGAGGGTGAGCTGCCGGTACGCGGCGCGCGGCTGGTCGAGCCGCGGCTGCTCGCGCCGCGCCGCCACTCGCGTGGCCCTCGCCCTGCGGGTCTCCGTCTCATGCGCCATGGCCGCCCCCTCTCATCTCTTCGCCGGCGCTCGCGTTCGCACTCGCTTCGAGCGCGTGCAGGTCCCGCTGCCGCCAGTTGACCGGGAGTACGTGGTCGAGCACGTCGTCCACGGTGATCGCACCGAGCAGATGGCCCGAGTCGTCCACCACGGGGGCGGCGACCAGGTTGTACGTCGCCATGAACGAGGTGACCGCGTGCAGCGGCTGTTCCGGGCGCAGCGGTTCGATCCCGTTGTCCACGGCCGCGCTCACCAGCGTCGCCGGCGGCTCGCGCAGCAGCCGCTGGAAGTGCACCACGCCGAGAAACCGGCCGGTCGGGGTTTCCAGCGGCGGCCGGCACACGTAGACCTGGCTCGCGTGCGCCGGAGACAACTCCTGCACGCGGATGCGCGCCAGCCCCTCGGCCACCGTCGCGTCCGGGGGCAGCACGATCGGCTCGCTGGTCATCAAACCGCCGGCGGTGTCGTCGGAGTAGATCAGCAGCCGCCGCACCGGCGCGGCCTCGTCCGGCTCCATCAACTCCAGCAGCCGTTCGGCCTCTTCCGCGGGCAGGTCGCCGAGCAGGTCCGCCGCGTCGTCCGGGTCCATCGCCTCAAGCACGTCCGCCGCGCGCTCGATCTCCAGCTTCGCCAGGATGTCGACCTGCTCCTGCGCCGGAAGTTCCTCCAGCACGTCGGCGAGCCGGTCGTCGTCGAGGGCCGCGACGACCTCGGTGCGCCGTTTCGGCGTCAGGTCGTGCACCGCGCGCGCCAGGTCCGCCGGGCGCATCTTCTCGAAGGTCGCGATCAGCGTGGCCGCGGCCTGGCCGGGCTCGTCCGCGGCGAAACCGATCAGCGCCTCCCAGTCCACCGTCTGGCTCTCCCCGTGCCGGCGCAGGCCGCGCACCGGTCGCTTGACGAAGACCTTGGTGACCTCCCAGTCATGGCTGGGGTTCTGTTCGATCGCCAGGTCGACGACCTGCACCTCGCTGCCGTCCGCGACCAGCCGCACCCGCCTGTCGATCAGTTCGGTCAGCAGCAGCGCCTCGCCGGGCCGCTGCTGGAACCGGCGCATGTTGATCAGGCCGGAGGAGATCACGTGGCCGCCCTCGATCGCGGTGACCCGGGTCATCGGCAGGAACACCCGCCGCTTGCCGGTCACCTCGGAGACCAGGCCGAGCACGCGCGGGCGGGAGTTGTCGGTCCGCATGGTGACCACGACGTCGCGGATCCGGCCGACCTGGTCGCCGTCCTGATCGAAGACCGGTTTGCCCGCCAGATGCGAAATGAAGATCCGGGACGGAGCCCTGGTTGCCGCCACGCGTGGCCCTCCTGCTCTGTCCAGCACTTTTCGTTTTAGATTATGTCGCCAGATTGACCGTCCGACAGTTCGCGCCGTTTGATCACCGGACGCTGTCGGCTACCCCGCTTCGCTACACTGCCGGATTCGGAGACACCGGTGCGGACAGGGAAGTGACGGCTAGTCGAATGGCACGCATATCCATGGCCACAGCCGTCCTAGGGCCGATTGCCGCCATTGCCGCGGCTGCCGTGCTCACCGCCTGCTCCGCCGACGATCCCGCGCACCGCTCGTTCCGCCCGCAGGTGATCACGGCGTCCGGAATCCCGTACACAGGCAACGGAATCGCCGCCCTGGACCCGCAGGCGATCATGGCGACGACGGTCAAGGCCACCTCCTCCGCGCCTACGGTCCACCTCACCGGTTCGCTCAGCGGCGTACCGGTACCCAGTGCACCGGCGACTGACTCGGCGCGAAGCCGATACGAGGCAACCGGCTCGGGCTCGAACGCCGACGGTTCATCCTCCACCGCCGTGCCCTTCAGCGCCGGGAAGTTCACGGTGGACATGGTTTTCACCCAGTTCGGTGCGGTCGGCGACATCACCAGCGGGAGCGTCACCAGCCGCCTGCTGCGCGTCGAGGACGAGGTATGGACCGCGGAACCCGCGTCGTTCTGGAAGGAGATCGGCGCGATCGACAACGGGAATGCATACGGCGGCCTGTACGTGCGAATACCGGCGGCCGATCCCCGGTACGGCGGGTTCTCCGAGGACACGCGCATCGGCTACCTGCTCGACCATCTGCTGCTGACGTCCACGACCTGGGCGAAGGGGCCCGTCGGCACCGTCAACGGCGAGAACGCGCTGGAGTTGGACGGCATCGGGCACAACGGGCACAAGGCGTCGATCTGGGTGGCCACAGACGGTCGGCCGTACATCCTGCGTATCGCGCCGACGGCCGGCAGTTATCGGGGCCGGATCGACTTCACCGACTACGAGGATCGCGTCGCGGTCCAAGCGCCGCTGCCCGGCCAGGTGCTCGGCAACGCGCTGCTGGTGGTGCCCAGTGCGAGCCCGAGCGCGACTCCCAGCGCGCAGCCGACCGCCACGGGACCGGCCAGGCCCACGGCGACCGTCACCGGCAGCCCGCAGGTCGACGTGAGCGCCTCGGCTTCCGCCTCGTCCAGCGCGTCGCCGTCCGCCTCGGACACGCTCTCGCCGTCCGCGTCCCCGTCGCCGAGCGCCTCGCAGACCGGCCGCGCCGGGCCCCACTAGGCGGTGTTGGGGAATGTATCAAGGCAACGTTTCGGCCGTGCGTCCAGGCGAAGTCGATCACCGGACTCGCCCCTTGAGGCATTCCCCAACACCGCCTAGGCCGGACGAGCGGGAGGGGGGCGCGTCTCAGCGCGAGCGCGTGGTCGCGGGCGAGGGCGGAACGGGAGCAGCCCCGGACGCGGGGGAGTAACGGCGCGGGCCCTCGATCAGCGCGCCGTGCGGTCGGATGCGGAAGATCGCCGAGTTGATCGCCCACCGCTCCGGCTGCGCCTCGCCGTCGTGTGCGTTGAGCCGCTTGGAGTGCAGTACCGGAACGACCGCGGCCCACTCCTCGCCGTCCGGCGTGATCCGGGACACCAGGCCGGGCCAACTCGCCAGCCGGCCGCCCTTGTCCTTGGACCGCACGGTGACCCGCACCGTGATCCCGTCGGCCAGTCCGGGCAGCGACTGCTCGCCGCCCCCCACCACGACGTAGACGGCGCCCTGGCCGTCCTGCTCGTGCCACACGTGCCAGGCGGCCCGGTCGCGCGCGCCGGGGACCGCGATCCAGATCAAACCCGACTTCTTACACGCCTCCTCGACGAGTGCGGCGTCCGGGACGGACAGCGTGGAAGGGCCGGAGGCGGGCGAGGGCGCGGACACCGACGGGCTGGTCATGGCTCAGAACTTTCCCACAGTGCCGTCGGGCGTCTCATAGGGGGGACAGCGTGTAGAAGTTCGCGTCCCCGGAGTTAGGCTGGCCGCGCCACCATGTCACGACCGCAGCCGAGGAGCACCCCTGACAGCCCACACCGCTCCCGCTCCCGCGCGGTTGCCGGTCTCCGCAGTACACCGGCCTCCGAGGGCTGATATCGCGGTCCTCGCGGTGGCCATCGCCGCGGTCGGGACCTCGGGGCCGCTGATCGCCGCCACGGCCGCGCCCGCGCTCGCCATCGCCTTCTGGCGCAACGTCTTCGGCGCCGCCGCGCTCACTCCCTTCACGCTCTGGCGGCATCTCGGCGAACTGCGCGCGCTCAGCGGCGCGCAATGGCTCTCCAGTCTTTTCGCGGGAGTGGCCCTCGGCCTGCACTTCTCGGCCTGGACGCCCAGCCTGACCATGACGTCGGTCGCCTCCGCCACCGCGTTCGCCGCGGCGCAGCCGATCTTCGCGGCGCTGATCGCGCGGCTGCGCGGCGAAAACGTCTCCCGGCAGGCCTGGCTGGGCATCGTGATCGCGGTGGTGGGAGTGGTCGCGCTCTCCGGTGTCGACCTGCGCGTGTCGTTGCGCGCGTTCTCCGGTGACCTGTTGGCGCTGCTGGCGGGCGCGCTCGCCGCGATCTACATGACGGTCGGCGCGAGCGTGCGCAAGACGGTGTCCCTCGCGCCGTACGCAGTGGTCTGCTACAGCACCGCCGCGTTCGTCCTGGCCGGCCTCGCGCTGGCCACGGGCGAGCATCTGGGCGGCCTGTCCGGCGACGCCTGGCTCAAGATCCTGGGTCTCACCGCCGGAGCCCAGCTACTCGGGCACACGCTGTTCAACCGGGTGCTCAAGACCACCAGCGCGACCGTGGTCTCGCTGTGCATCTTGTTGGAGGTACCTGCGGCCGCGCTGATCGCGGCGCTGTGGCTGCGCCAGGTACCGTCCTGGTCGATGGTGCCCGGCGCGGTGCTGATCCTGGCCGGGCTGGCCGTGGTGACCCTCGGCGGCGGCACGGCGGCGTCCGAGGCTGCGGCGTCGGGCGGTGCGACACTCGATGCGGACACGCGTGGCACGGATCACCCCGGGGTGCCCGAGACGTTGGATGTGACCGGCCAGTAACCTGGCGGTGTCATCCGGTCCGTACCCGCTTCGGGAGGGAACCCGCCCCATGGCCAACGCCAACCGCTCACGCCGCTCCTGCCTCGCCGTTCCCGGTTCCAATCCGCGCTTCCTGGAGAAGGCCCAGACGCTGCCCGCCGACCAGGTCTTCCTGGACCTGGAGGACGCCTGCGCCCCGCTGGAGAAGGAGGGCGCCCGGCTCAAGATCGTCGACGCGCTCAACCAGGGCGACTGGACCGGCAAGACCCGCACCGTGCGGGTCAACGACCTGACCACGCACTGGACCTACCGCGACGTGGTCACGGTCGTGGAGGGCGCCGGGGCCAACCTGGACTGCATCATGCTGCCGAAGGTGCAGGACGCCGGGCAGGTGGTGTGGCTGGACCTGCTGCTGACCCAGATCGAGAAGACCATGGGCTACGAGGTCGGCCGCATCGGCATCGAGGCGCAGATCGAGAACGCCAGGGGCCTGGTCGAGGTGGACGCGATCGCCGCGGCGTCGCCTCGGGTGGAGACGATCATCTTCGGCCCGGCCGACTTCATGGCCTCGATCAACATGAAGTCCCTCGTCGTGGGCGAGCAGCCGCCGGGGTACGACGTCGGCGATGCCTACCACTACATCCTCATGCGCATCCTGATGGCCGCGCGCGCCAACGACGTGCAGGCGATCGACGGCCCGTACCTCCAGGTGCGCAACCCTGAGGGTTTCCGCCGGGTCGCCGGCCGCAGCGCCGCCCTCGGCTTCGACGGCAAGTGGGTGCTGCACCCGGACCAGATCGCCATCGCCAACGAGCTCTATGCCCCGACGCAGGAGGACTACGACCACGCCGAGTTGATCCTCGACGCGTACGAGTACTGCACCTCGGAGGCGGGCGGGAAGAAGGGTTCGGCGATGCTCGGCGACGAGATGATCGACGAGGCGTCCCGGAAGATGGCGCTGGTGATCGCGGGTAAGGGGCGGGCCGCCGGATACACCCGCACCTCCAAGTTCGAGCCGCCGGCCGCCTGACCGTCACCGGATCGGGCCCCGCCCCGGAGCCTCGATCGTGCCCGGCCGCGAGACGTGAGCGTCCGCCTGGCGAATCCACGCCAGGCGTCGCTCCGACCTGTTCGGGTGATCCGATGATCACTTGATCGGGTGGCCCGCCTGACCTGGACTTTCCCTGCCGGATCTCATGGGAGAAACGAGCGTCGAGCGGGACGTTCACTCCGAACACCTGCAGTGGGAGTACCGCGACGGATCCAGGCGGTTCTTCATCCCGGACGTGGCTGTCGCCTACCCGGGGGCGCGTAGCAGGCAGGAGCTGCAGGACTACGTCGTGCTCATCGTCGAAGTCACGTCCCCCGACTCCCCTGACACCGTGGCGAACGACTTCGGTGTCAAACCGAAGCGCTACGCGAAGAACGGCGTTCCGTTCTACCTACTCGTCGACCAGGAACGCGGCGAGTGGATGCTCCATTCGCTGATCAAGGACCGGCCGCGCTACGAAGTGCACTCGACCGGCGCATATGGCAAGCCCATCGTGCTTCCCGAGCCATTCGGCTTCAGCATCGACACCACCCAGTGGCCGCCATACCCGCCCGAGGCGGAATAGCAGCCGCTCGCACCGTGCCGGCCCACACCGCGTCGGCCCGCGCAGTGGTCGGGGCCACACTTCACAACGCGGCGGCTCCCGGGGATACTCACCAGTAACCAAGCAGGCGGCAACGTCCACCGCCCCGCACCCCGTTCGGGGGCGGGAGCACGAGTGACCCGGGAGCCCAGTCAAGATGGCACGTCTCGCCCGCACCGAGGGCCTCAGCGAGGTCCAGCAGGAGATCCTGGCCGCCGTCCACGCCTTCGTGGACAAGGAGATCATTCCCGTCGCCAACGAACTGGAGCACGCCGACGAGTATCCGGCCGAGATCGTCAAGGGCATGGCCGAGATGGGCCTGTTCGGGCTGATGATCCCGGAGGAGTACGGCGGCATCGGCGAGTCGCTGCTGACCTATGCGCTCGTGGTCGAGGAGATCGCGCGCGGCTGGATGTCCGTGTCCGGCATCCTCAACACGCACTTCATCGTCGCGTACATGATCAAACAGCACGGTACCGAGGAGCAGCAGGCGCACTTCCTGCCGCGCATGGCCGAGGGCGCAGTGCGCGCCGCCTTCTCGATGTCCGAGCCCGCGCTCGGCTCGGACGTCGCCGCCATCAAGACCAAGGCGGTGCGCGACGGCGCGGACTATCTGATCACCGGCCAGAAGATGTGGCTGACCAATGGCGGCACCTCCAGCCTGGTCGCGCTGCTCGCCCGCACCGACGAGGGGCAGGAGGCACCGCATCGGAACCTCACCGCCTTCCTCATCGAGAAGGAACCGGGCTTCGGACAGGTGGCCCCCGGGCTGACCGTGCCGGGCAAGATCGCCAAGATGGGCTACAAGGGCGTCGACACGACCGAACTTATCCTGGACAACGTGCGCGTCCCGGCCGACCGGGTGCTCGGCGGCGTCACCGGCCGCGGATTCGCGCACATGATGGACGGAGTCGAGGTCGGCCGGGTCAACGTGGCCGCCCGCGCCTGTGGCATCGCGCTGCGCGCCTTCGAACTCGGCATCGCGTACGCGCAGCAGCGTCACACCTTCGGCAAGCCGATCGCGCAGCACCAGGCGATCCAGTTCAAGCTCGCCGAGATGGCCGTGAAGGTCGAGGCCGCCCACCAGATGATGGTGCGCGCCGCGCGGGTCAAGGACGCCGGGCGGCGCAACGACCTGGAGGCCGGCATGGCCAAGTACCTGGCCGCCGAGTACTGCAAGGAAGTCGTCGAGGACTCATTCCGCATCCACGGTGGCTACGGCTACTCGAAGGAATACGAGATCGAACGCCTTTACCGAGAGGCCCCGATGCTGCTGATCGGGGAGGGCACCGCCGAGATCCAGAAGATGATCGTCGGCCGTCGCCTGCTGGAGGAATACAAACTCAGGAGCTGACCGGCGCGCGGTCGTCTGAAAAGCCGTAACAACGGGGTCTTAAAGTTGAACGTATGGGAGCGGTAACGAAGCCGACGTCGCTTGAACTGCGCCGTCTCGTGCCCGGCCGCCTGGTGCGAGTGGCCGGCAGCGCACACCACGTCGTGGTGGACGAAGGCCAGGCCAGGGCGCCGGTGGTGGTGTTCACCTCCGGTCTCGGCGGGGCCTGGTACGACTGGGACGCGGTGGTCCCGCTACTGGCGGGGCGGGCCACCCTTGTGCGCTTCGACCGGCCGGGCCTCGGCTGGTCACAACCCGCCGCCGTGCCGCCGACCCTCGCCGGGGAGGCCGAGCGGATCAGGGAACTGTTGAGCGTGCTGGACCTGCCGGGTCCGGTGGTGCTGGTCGGTCATTCGCTGGCCGGCTTCCACGTGGAGGGCTTCGCACGGCTGTACCCGGAGCTGACCGCCGGAGTCGTGCTCGTGGACAGCTCCACCGAACCGCAGGCGGTACCGCAGCCCGCGTACTCGCAGCGGGTGCGCCGCTGGCGCAGGATAGGCGAGGCGGGCCGGGTCAGCGGCGTCGGCGGGCTGCTCGGTCCCGCGGCATGGCGCGTCGTGGTCGCGGCCACGACCGTTCGCGGCGTCCCGGCGGCCGACCCGCAGCACGTGGCGGCCACCTTCGCGGCCGGCCGTCCGGGCGTGGCCGCGATGGTGGAGAACACGCTGTACTTCGACGTGGCCGCCGAACTGCTGGAACTGCGCTGCGAACGGGACTTCCCGGCGGTGCCGCTCCAGGTGCTCGCCGCGTTCGGCCGATCCCGGATCGAGCGCGCGGTCATGCCCCGCGGCCTGGCCTCCCGGGTCGCGGACGCTTGGCGGCTGCGCCAGCGGGACCTCGCGGCGCTCTCCCCGCTCGGCGAGCTGACGGAACTGCCCGACAGCGGGCACTTCATTCCCTTCGACCGTCCTGACGCGGTCGCGGACGCGGTATTCAACGTCCTCCAGGCGATGCAGACTGAACGCGGATTACCGGACACGCGCTGACGTGAGACGGTGCAATGAGGCAGGATAGGGCGCGAAACGCGACTGGGAGGGCTCTAGGCTCCAATGGCAACCTATTACGTGATCGCACGCGTGGACGGCACCCGCCAAGTGGGCCCGGACCGGCAGACCGTCGATCTGGCCGACGCACTGGCCCGCGGCATCACCCATTTCATCCAGATCCCCGAACTGGACGATGACGAGCGGTCGACCGATCCGTACGGCCTGCTGGTGCACCCCGAGCCCGCACAGGCCGGCCTCGGCATAGCCGACGACATGACCCTCACCCTCGGCGTCGACGGGGCATTCCGGCTCTTCCAGCTCCAGGCGGTGCCCGCGCCGGACCACTTCACCCCAAGCTCCGCGGTCGGCTCGCAGGCCATCGTCACCCGCGAGTTCCTGGCCGTAGCCGAGGTTCCGGCCTGGTGGGCGTACGGACCGCACGGCCGCCACGTCCTCGGGCTGATCTACGCGCTCGGCGGCCTCAAGCGCGAGGAACTGGACGCGATCGGCCGGCGGATCGACGGCGCGGGCCTGAACTTCGCCAAGGTCAAGTTCGACGCGCTGAGCGTCGCAGACCGGTTCATCGCCGGATCCGGGCGCACCGGCGCGGCCAGGCTCGCCCGCGGCTATGCGCGCGCCGCCACGTACGGCACCTGGGACCGGGACTCGGCTCTCGGGCACGCCGCCTCGCTCGCGGGCGACATCGCGCACGTGATGAGCGTCGGAGACCTGGTTCCCGAGGTGACCCTCGACTCGCTCACCGCCTGGCTCGCACCGCAGCTGAGCGAGCTGCATCCGGCGGGCGAGGGCCCCGACTACGTCGCCGTGCCGCAGCAGGACGGCGCTGATGAGAGCGCCGACGAGAACGCGTGACCTAAGCCACGGCGACCCTGCTACCGATCGGTAACTTCTTGCGGCAAGATGGCGGTGCCCCACCGTACCGGCGACAAGAGGAGCTGACCGCGATGCAGTTCGGCCGCTACTTCGAGGAGTTCGAGGTCGGTGCCGTCTACAAGCACTGGCCGGGCAAGACCGTGACCGAGTATGACGATCACCTCTTCTGCCTGCTCACGATGAACCACCACCCGCTGCATCTCGACGCGCACTACGCGGAGCAGACCACCGACTTCAAGCGCAACGTGGTGGTGGGCAACTACATCTACTCGCTGCTGCTGGGCATGTCAGTGCCCGATGTATCCGGCAAGGCGATCGCGAACCTGGAGATCGAGTCGCTTCGGCACATCGCGCCGACCTTCCACGGGGACACCCTCTACGGCGAGACCACGGTCCTCGACAAGACCGAGTCCAAGTCCAAGAACGACCGCGGTGTCGTGTATGTGGAGACACGCGGCTATAAGCAGGATGGCACCGTAGTGTGCGTATTCCGCCGCAAAGTCATGGTGCCCAAGCGCTCATACGGAGACGACCGCGGCGGCGAGCAACCGGGCAGGCCGGAACCGGTATCCTGACACACCGGCCGCATCGGCCCCCGTCAGAGTGACGGATGCTTGACTGGAGACACCTGAACGGGGGACTGTTCAGCCTATGAAGGGCGAGCCAAGTTGCCCGCGGTGCGGGAGCCGAGTGCGTGCTCCCGGAGACCCGTCGGCCCTGCTGCCAGTGGTTCCGGAGGATCTGGCCCGGCCTGTGCCGGATACCGTGCCGGACAACCTGGCCGAACTTCCGGTCGACCTGTTGCCGTTGCACTCGCCCGGACCGGGGGCTGAACTGTGGAGCTGCGAGGTGCACGGCTCGGTGTACCCGGTGCAGCCGATCCTGGCCCCCAGCCTGGAGGTGCTCGCCTCGGTGGTGCACCGCTCGCAGGTGCCCCTCTGGCTGCCCTGGCCGCTGCCACACCGCTGGGTGTTCAGCGGGGTCGCCTACGCGGGCGACCACCACACCGGCGCGCGCGCCACGGTCGTGGCGGCCAGCGGGCCGTCCCCGTTCGGCGGCGACGGCGACATGCTGCTGATCGCCGAGGAGATGGGAATCGGGCTCGGGGCGCGGTTCGCCGGGTTGGCCGGCCCCGACCCCGGTCCGATCTTCGAGGACACCGCCGCGCACGCGAAGGTGTACGCCGCCGGGCGCCCCACCCCGATGTGGTCGGTGCCTGACACCGGCGACCGCGCCGTGTTCGTGGGCGAGGCACGCGGAATGTGGCTGTGGCTGGTGCTGTGGCCCGCACTCGCGGGCACGTTGCTGTACGAGGACCTGGTACTCACCGACCTGCGCGACGCCACCTCGGAGATCGCGCAGTTGCCGGTCGGCTCGCTCTCACCGCGCTTCTTCGCCTGACCGCGCGTCCCTGTAAGGTGATTGGCGTTCGGCCTGACGGGCCGGACGCCGGGACGGACGAGTCAGGACCAGGATGCGCATCGACCTGCATACGCACAGCTCTTGCTCGGACGGCACGGACACCCCGACACAGCTGGTCGAGGCCGCCAAGGCCGCCGGGCTCGACGTCATCGCGCTCACCGACCACGACACCACCGCTGGCTGGGACGAGGCCGCCGCGGCGGGCGAGCGGCTCGGGGTCACGGTGGTGCCGGGCGCGGAGCTCTCCTGCCGGCTGAACGGCATTCAGATCCATCTGCTCGGCTACGGTTTCGACCGCGCCGAACCGGAATTCGCCCGGGAGCGCAACCTGCTGCGCGACGATCGCGAGCGTCGTGCCGAGCTCATAGTGCGGCGCTGCCGGGAACTCGGCGCGCCGATCACGTGGCAGCGGGTGCGGCAGATCGCGGGCAGCGCCTCGATCGGCCGTCCGCACGTGGCCAGCGCGCTGGTGGAGGCCGGCATCGTCGCCTCGGTCGACGAGGCGTTCTCGTCAGACTGGCTCGCCGACGGCGGCCGGGCCTATGTGGCGAAGTACGCCCTCGACCCGTACCGCGCCCTGGATCTGCTACGCGCCTCGGGTGGCATCGCCGTCTTCGCGCACCCGGCGGCGGGTCGGCGCGGCCGGATCGTGACGGACGAACAGGTCGCGGATCTGGCCGGAGCCGGGCTTCGCGGTATCGAGGTCGACCACGTCGACCACGACGCCGCCGCGCGCGAACGAATCAGGGGACTGGCTGCCGACCTGGGGCTGGTGCCGACCGGGTCCAGCGACTACCACGGCCTGCGCAAGACGGTGCGCATCGGCCAGAACACCACCGCCGCAGAGGCTTACGAGGAGCTGTTCGACCACACACCCTGGTCACGCCCCGGGGCGCGCAGCGATGCCTGACGCCGCGTCGGTGCGTGCCCGCCCGGCCGAGGCTGTGGCGGCGTGAACCTCACCCTGTTTGGCACCTCGTTCATCACATTGTTCGTCATCATGGACCCGCCGGGCACGGTGCCGATCTTCCTCGCCTTGACCTCGGGCCGCTCGAAGCGGGACCGCAGGCGGCTCGCGCAGCAGGCCGCGCTCGTCTCGCTCGTGGTCATCTCCTGCTTCGCGGCGTTCGGCCAGCAGATCCTGAAGTATCTCGGCATCACCGTGCCCGCGCTGGAGGGCTCAGGCGGCCTGCTGCTCCTGCTGATCGCGCTGGAGTTGCTGACCGGCCGGGCGGACGAGCCGAGCGGGACCGCCGACGTCAACGTCGCGATGGTGCCGCTGGGCACGCCACTGCTGGCCGGTCCGGGCGCGATCGTCGCGGTGATCCTGTTCGTTCAGCGCATCCACTCGGCCGGTGACTTCGTCGCGGTCGCCGCGGCGATCCTGCTCACGCACCTGGTGATCTGGCTGACCATGCGTTTCTCGGTGCACATCATCCGGGTGATCAAGGACTCCGGAGTCACGTTGGTCACTCGGATCGCGGGTCTGCTGCTCGCCGCGATCGCGGTGCAGATGATCGCCGAATCGGCGATCGCCTTCGCCAAGGTCGCCTGAGGCTTACGGCTGCGGGTCCCCCCAGGGCGCTGCGTCCGTGCGCCGCTGTGCGCGGTCAGCCGAGCCAGAACTCCAGCAGAGCGTGTGCGACCAGGTCCGGCTGTTGGGTGTTGGGGGAGTGGCCCGCGCCCGCGATGAGCGCGAATCGTGCGCCGAGCCTGTCAGCGGTTTCACGCAGCAGCTGCGCGGACCAGACGTCCTCGTCCGCGCCGGTCATGACCAGGCAGGGCAGCTGCCAGGCGTCAAGCAGAGCCTTGAGGGCGTCGGTGCGGTCCGGCTCGCTCAGGAGGCGCCGGGCGACGGCGAACAGCGACGCGGGCTCGTTGGCCAGCCAGCGGCGTAGCAGGAACGCGCTCACGTGCGGGTCCGGGTGCTCATCGACCGGGCTGAACTCGTGGATCTGCCGGAGCGTCAGTTTTCCCTCGACGGACAGCAGCAGTCCGAGTTGATCGCGCGACTGTTTCGCGACGACGGCGCCGGGCCCCGAGTCGAGAAAAGTCACCGAGGCCAGCGGAAGCCGGGTGTCGGTGTCGGTGTCGGTGTCGGTGTCGGTGCCCGCGTCGAGGCGCGCGCCGAGCAGCGCCTCGCGGACCGCGTGCCCGCCGAAGGAGTGGCCGAGCAGGTGTACCGGACCACCCGCTTCGGCGGCGAGCGCGCGTACCAGGGCTCGGATATCGGACCCGAAGACGCTGGTGCCGTAGCCTTCGCCGTCAGGGCCGTCGAGCGAGTAGGGGCGAGCGTCGGCGACGCCGGGTGTGTCGCACTGGCCGCTCTGGTCGATCGCGACGACGCGGACGCCGGCCTCGGTCAGCGGTTCGAGGACATGCAGGAAGTCCTCCTTGGAGCCGGTGAAGCCGGGTACCAGCAGCGCTGTCGCGCGCGGCGCGGCGTCAGGGCGCGCGTCCAGGGCCGCAACCGGTCCGAACACGCCGGCCGGAGCGAGCTCGACGCGGCGGGCGCGGCGTGGAAGAACCGTTGAGGCTGGTGTCGACACGTCGCGCCCGATCCCTGGGTCTCTACTGCTGGGCCTGCGGAGTTTCGGTGATCGGCTCCGCCGCCGCCGCCGCCGCCGACTTGCGGCTGCGCGCCGCGCGCACACGGGTGCGGCGCGGATTCGCCACCGGTCCCGCCGCGGCATCCTGCGCGACGGCCTCCGGCTCGGCCGCTGCGACGGGCCCTGTGGCGGCCGCTGCGACGGCCTCCGGCTCGGCGCTCTTGCGGGCGCGCACCCGCTTGCGCGGTTGCGCCGCGGGCGCCTCCGGGGCGCTCTGTACGCTCTGCGCGGCCTGAGCTTCACTCGCCTCGGGCTGCGGCTGCGGCTGCGGGTCGCGGGCCGGCTCCAGCGGTCCGGCCAGCGACCCGGGCGCGAGCTTGATCCTGCTTTCGCTAGCTGTCGGGGTCGCGGGCTTGCGGGTACGGGTCCGCTTGCGCGGCGCCTTCTGCTCCGTCACCTCTTGGGCGACCACGGACTGCGGTGCCGCAACCGGCGGTGCCACGTCCTGCGTGGTCTCCTCGACCGCTGCCTCGTCGGAACGCCCCACCTTTTGGCCCTGGCGGCTGCGCGTACGCGTGCGCTGCCGGGGAGTGCGCGGCGGCCGCTCCTGACTCGACGGCTCCTTGCGGCCGGCGCGCGGCGAGCGGCTTCGCCCGGTCTCGCCGAGGTCCTCGATCTCCTCGGCCTCCAGGCCCTGGCGCACCCGCTCCAGGCGCGGCAGCACGCCCTTGACGCCCTCGGGGATGCCCAGGTCGGCGTAGAGCTGCGGGGAGGTCGAGTAGATCTCCGCGGGCTCGGGGTACGGCAGGTCCAGCGCCTTGTTGATCAGCTGCCAGCGTGGTACCTCGTCCCAGTCCACGAACGTCACCGCGGTGCCCTTGTTACCGGCCCGGCCGGTGCGGCCGGTCCGGTGCGTATACACCTTCTCGTCCTCCGGGCACTGGAAGTTGATCACGTGTGTAACGCCCTCGACGTCGATACCGCGCGCCGCGACGTCGGTCGCGACGAGCACATCGATCTTCCCGTTGCGGAACGCCCGCAGTGCCTGCTCGCGTGCGCCCTGCCCGAGGTCGCCGTGCACCGCGGCGACGGCGAAGTGCCGGTCGGACAGTTCCTCGGCGACCTTCGCGACGGTGCGCTTGGTGCGCGCGAAGACTATGGTCAGTCCGCGGCCCTCGGCCTGCAGGATGCGCGCGAGCATCTCGACTTTGTCGAGGGAGTGGGCGCGGTAGACGAACTGCGCGATGTTCTTGACCGTGGCGCCCAGGTCGGCCGGGTCGGCGGCGCGGATGTGCGTCGGACGCGACATGTACCGGCGGGCCAGCGAGATCACTTCGCCGCGCATCGTCGCCGAGAACAGCATGGTCTGCCGGTCGGCGGGCAGTTGCGCGATGATCCGCTCGACGTCCGGCAGGAAGCCGAGGTCCAGCATCTCATCGGCCTCGTCCAGGACCAGGGTGCGCACGCCGCCGAGTTCCAGGTGCTGCTGACGGGTCAGGTCGAGCAGCCGGCCGGGCGTGCCGACCGCGATGTCGATTCCCGCGCGCAGCGCGGCGACCTGTGGTTCGTAGGCCCGCCCGCCGTAGAGGGCGTGAACGCGGATGGCGCGCACCTTGCCCGCGTCCAGCAGGTCGTTGGTGACCTGTATGGCCAGTTCGCGGGTCGGCACGACCACCAGGGCCTGCGGGGAGCCGTGCGCGGGCGTCAGGCCCGCGGCCGGGGCCGCGGTGCGGGTGCGCCGCCGGCGACGGGATCCGCCGCTGGCGGGCGCGGCGGCGGCCGAGGTCTCGCCGGTGGCGACCTCGGCCTGTTCGAGCGGTTGCGAGTCTGGGCCGCTGACGCGCTGGAGCAGCGGGATGCCGAACGCGAGGGTCTTGCCGGTGCCGGTCTTGGCCTGGCCGATCACGTCCGCTCCGGACAGCGCGACCGGGATGGTGGCGGACTGGATCGGGAACGGGGCGGTGATACCGAGCGCGTCGAGCGCCTCTACGGTCTCCGGCAGGACGCCGAGTTCGGCGAAGCTGCGGGCCGGGGCTGCGGCCTCGGTGTCGGGGATGAATTCCTCTGCTGCGGGCGACTGTGACTCTGTAAGGATGCTGATGTTATTGACCTTTTCGTCCTCGGTGACGGCGGGCGTCCCGGAGAGACCAGCCGATTCGGCGTGAGCCGCGAGCTGCTCGTCGGGTTCGGCCGGGTGCCGATGGCTTCCGAGTCGAGCGTCCGTGCGGGCTCGGGTCTCGGTTAGCCGGGTAAATCACCCGACCGGTCGCAGGGCCGCTGCCGTCGTCGTCAGGGGCGGGCCGTGCGGTCGGAGCCGATCGGGGTGCTTTCGGCCGACCGGGCATCCTGTGCGGATCAGCGGCTTCCGGGCGGGCCCGGACTCCGCTGATGCAGTCAAGTCACCATATTACCAGGCGGTTCGCCAGCGATCGAGTACGCTGCGTCATGTGCAGGCCGACCTGACAGAATCACGCGCGGCGGCGGCGGTTTACGCGGCGCTCGCCGAGTTCGAGCGCTTGGCCGCGCTCCTGCCTCTCGCTCCCGCGTTGGCCGATCGGATGGCCGTGGCGCAACTGATGTCACGGCAACATGCTCACTATTCCGAACTGCTGGAACGTGTGCAGGCTGCCGGTGATCCGCAGCCGGCCATGGCGGCGGCCGCGGTGCCGATCGATGAGGCGCGACGGCGGGTCGAATCCGCGGATTGGTGGGACGCGCTGGCGGCGGTGGCGCTGTGCGGGCGGCTCACGGACGAACTCTTCGGCGAGTTGCTCCACGGGGATCAGCGCGCCGACGAGGATGTCGACGAAGTGTCGGCATGGGCCATGGAGCGGCTGCGCGCGGCGATCGCGGCGGACTCGGTTCTGGCCGCGCGGCTGGCCATGTGGGCCCGCCGACTGCTCGGCGAAGCCATCGTGCTCGCGCGTGAATTCGGCGGTGAGCGTTATCCCGAGCTGGCGGACCGGCTGGCCGCCGCGCACGAGCGCCGGATGGCCGCGCTGGGCCTTTCGAACTGACCGTCAACGCGGCAACCGGCGCTCACGCAGGTACAGCGTCCATCCGCAGACCAGCAGCGCGGACACGAGGGCCGCGAGCATCAGCCGCGTACCGTGGAAACCGCCGCCCAGGAGCACGACCCCGAGCACACCGCCGACGAGCGCCCCGCCGACACCTGCGGCCACTGCGGAGAGTCGGATCACCGCACGACTACCGGGAACGGCGAGCCCGCCCAGCCCGCCGATCACCAGTCCCAACGCGGTCAGCCTCAATATCTCCCAGAAGAGCATGAAACTGACGCTACGTCACTTCCGCGCATAACGCCTGTACGGCTATCTCAGAGAGCGCCGAACCCGACCCGGCGAGAGGTCGGCTCGCCGATCTCGACGTACGCCAAGCGGTCGGCGGGCACGATCACCTTGCGTCCCTTCTCGTCGCTGAGTACCAGCAAACCGGCCTTGCCGGTGAGTGCGGCCGACACGACCTTTTCCAGCTCTTCGGCGCTCAGCTCGGACTCAAGGGAGAGTTCCCGGGCCGCGTGCTGTACGCCGATCTTGATCTCCACGGTGGTTGGTTCCTTCCACGTAGGCAAGACGCCGGTCTTCGAGTAACCAGAAGACGCTTATGACGAAGCCTACGTGCTCGGCCGCGCGTACCGCGTTGATCGACGCGTATACCCGTCCGTTCTGCGAGCTCCGGCGTCGTGCTTTTCGCCGCGGTCCGCCACGACCGCGTAACGCAGACCGTGCCGCCTCAGAGGTGAGGGAAACCGGCGATCCCGCGCCACGCGAGTTGCGAGATCAGCTGGGCCGCAGTGTCGCGCGGCACAGGCATCCCGGAGGACAGCCAGTAGCGCGCGGTGACCTGCGAGATGCCCGTCAGTCCGACCGCGAGGACCATCGACTCCTCCTGGTTGAGCCCGGTGTCCTCCGCGATCACCGCGCTGATCAGTTCCGCGCAGTCCAGTTCGGCCTTGCTGACCCGATCGCGCACCGCAGCCTCGTTGACCAGGTCCGATTCGAACACCAAGCGGAACGCGCCGCTCTCGTGCTCGACGAACTGGAAGTAAGCGCCCATCGTCGCGGCGACGCGCTGCTTGTTGTCCGTCGTCGACTCCAGCGCACTGCGCACCGCGTCGACCAGCAACTCGCAGTGCTGGTCCAACAGGGCGAGGTACAGCTCCAACTTCCCAGGGAAGTGCTGGTAGAGGACTGGCTTCGACACTCCCGCGCGGTCCGCGATGTCATCCATCGCAGCGGCGTGATACCCCTGTGCGACGAAGACCTCCTGCGCGGCGCCGAGCAACTGGGTACGACGCGCCAGCCGCGGCAGCCGAGCAGACCGGGGACGGTCGTCGGCGTTGTAGAGCGTTTCGGCTGTACTCACGATGCCTCTGTCATGGGTCCGCGGGTGAAGCAAGTCACACTGCATCCTACGCGGCGGTAACCTCTCGGGGCCAGGCTGCCACCTTCCGCGCCATGCGGTGGTCACCGAACCGGCGAGCGGCCTTCTCGCATTCTGAGATGCCTGTCCCGGCGGCGGTCACGCGTTCCGAGGGCTGACGAGACACATCACGGCCGCGTTCGGCCGTGACGCCTCGCCGGGGAACCGGACTAGCGATACTCGTCCTCGTCCATAGGCACCGAAAGGGCCTGTTCAGCGGCGTCCGCCGGATTCGCCTCCAGCGGTGGCTGCGGCTGCTCAAGCGCCGCTTCCCAATCCTCGTCCTCGTCTCCGGCCACCGGCAGCGACTGCTCGGCTGCGTCGGCCTCGGGGGCCTCGTACGCGTCGGTGAACTGCTGCTCGGTCATCAGTTGAACCCCTCGTCCGGTGGGCTTGCGCCCTTAATCGTCGACTTTACGCCGGTCTCACCCTGCGGTCCTCATTGACGGGAATGCGCGCCGAAGTGGCACGGTTGCCTCAAAGGACTTCTTCAAACACGAGTGAGGGGACGGCTGTGTCCGCAGCGCCTGTGAAGCTGCCTCCGCTGGTCGAACCGGCGAGCGAGCTGACCGTCGACGAGGTGCGCCGGTACTCGCGCCACCTGATCATCCCGGACGTCGCGATGGACGGCCAGAAGCGCCTGAAGAACGCGAGGGTGCTCTGTGTCGGTGCCGGCGGCCTCGGCTCGCCCGCCCTGATGTACCTTGCCGCGGCCGGTGTCGGCACGCTCGGCGTCATCGAGTTCGACACGGTGGACGAGTCCAACCTGCAGCGCCAGATCATCCACGGCCAGTCGGACATCGGGCGCTCCAAGGCGCAGTCGGCACGTGACTCGGTGCGTGAGATCAACCCGTACGTGAACGTGGTCCTGCACGAGGAGCGGCTGGACTCCGAAAACGTGATGGAGATCTTCTCGCAGTACGACCTGATCGTCGACGGCACCGACAACTTCGCCACCCGCTACCTGGTCAACGACGCGTGCGTGCTGTTGAACAAGCCCTACGTCTGGGGTTCGATCTACCGCTTCGACGGCCAGGCCGCGGTCTTCTGGTCCGAACACGGCCCCTGCTACCGCTGCCTCTACCCGGAGCCCCCGCCCCCGGGCATGGTTCCCTCGTGCGCCGAGGGCGGCGTGCTCGGCGTGCTGTGCGGCTCGATCGGCGCCATCCAGGTCACCGAAGCGATCAAGCTGCTCACGGGCATCGGCGAGCCGTTGGTCGGGCGCCTGATGATTTACGACGCCCTGGAGATGACGTACCGCACCGTCAAGGTTCGTAAGGACCCGGAGTGCGCGGTCTGCGGCAAGAACCCGACTGTCACCGAACTGATCGACTACGAGGCCTTCTGCGGCGCCGTCTCCGAGGAGGCGATCGAGGCTGCCAGAGACTCGACGATCACTCCGGCCACGCTCAAGCAGTGGATCGACGCGGGCGAGAACATCCAGATCATCGACGTGCGCGAGCCCGCCGAGTACCAGATCGTCTCGATCCCCGGCGCCACGCTGATCCCGAAGAACGAGTTCATCATGGGTGACGCGCTCTCGAAGCTGCCGCAGGACAAGCGGGTCGTGCTGCACTGTAAGTCGGGCGTGCGTTCCGCGGAGGTACTGGCGCTTGTGAAGGCGGCCGGGTTCTCCGACGCGGTGCACGTCGGCTCGGGCATCGTCGGCTGGGTCAACCAGATCGAACCGCACAAGCCGATCTACTGAATCCGGGGGTTACGCATCTACAGCGCGCCCTTGCGCTGTAGATGCGTAAACGCGAAGTACCCCGGAATGACCGGGAGATACGTGCGCAGCAGCCGAAAGAGGAAAACGGCAGGCGTGCCCACCGCGGCCGACAGACCGCCGATACTCGTCAAGGCGCCCGCCATCGCCAACTCGACCGTGCCGATACCGCTGGGCACCGGAATGACCGAACCGATGGCCTGAGCGGTGAGGAAGACCACCGCGGTCGTCGCGTAAGAGATGTTGGAGTGCGGCGAGATCGCCAGGATCGACGCCCAGAGACAGAGCGCGTTCATCAGTGACAGCAGGATCGTGCCGCCGAGGCCGGCAGACAGCTTCTGCGGGTTCTGCGCGACGTCGAGCAGTCGCGGCAGGGTGCCCTCGAAGAAGGGCTTGAGCCGGGCGACGGCGAACTTGCGCAGCGGTTTCACGCCGATCGTGATCATCGCGAAGACGCCGATCGTCAGCAGAATGGCGATGACCACCGTGGACGGCGCCCAGGCGCTGTGCCCGGTGCTGCCGGTGTTCGCGATGAAGCTGAACGCGGCGATCAGCGCGATGTGCATGATGAAGCCGACCGCCTGCGAGGCGCCGACCGCACTGACCGCCGGGCCCGTGGCGATGCCCTGCTTCTGCAGGTACCGCGTGTTGAGCGCGACGCCACCGACGGCCGCGGGCGCAACGATCGACACGAAGCCCGCCGCGACCTGCACCAGGAAGTTGCGGACCACGGGCAACCGCTCGGGGATGAACCCGGTCAGTACCATCGCGGCCGCCACATACGTCATGACCGAGCTGGCCACGGCCACGATCGCCCACCACGGAGAAGCCGTGGCAAGGATCTTCGAAGGGCTGATGCTCGAACCTGCGCTCGCCAGCTGGTAGAGCACCAGATACGCGGCGACCAGACCCGCGGCGACCGTCAGGAGGGTGCGCGGTCGCAGCCGTTCCAGCTTGACCGGCTCGGCCACGCGGATCGCGGCCTGTGGCTGATAGGTGAGAATCTGCTCGCGGATGCGCTGCAGGAGATCCTTCGACTTGCGCACCGCGGTGCGCGTCGTGCGGGTGAGCACGACGGGTTGCAGCATCGGCAGCGCCGCACCCATGGCTTCTACGCCGAGAACCTGCGCTCCGGCGCGTACCGTGCGCTCGGGTCCGAACCGCAGCGCCAACGTGGCCATCAGTTCCGCGGTATCCAGCCGGGTCTGCAACGCGCTGGCCGCGATCTCCCCGTTGCGCAGATCCATCAGCCACACTTGCCCATCGCGATCCACCAGCAGCGAATCGAGGGCAAAGCGGCGGTGCGCCACCTGGTGCAACTGCATCTGCTGCTGAAGCTGCCAAATGCTGGTCAGCAGTTCGTCGGTCAGCTCCTCCGCCGAGAGCTTCTCCAAGGTCCGGCCTTCGACCCGCTCATAGGCGAGCAGCGCGGCGTCCGCGCTGAGCTCGCGCACCGCCACCAGACGCGGGGTCCGGATACCTGCGTCGCGCAATGCGTAGGACATCAACGCTTCTTGGTCCACCGCGCGCCTAAGTGACAGCAGGTTGCGCCGTTGGGCCGGGCCGCGCAGCCTGATCCTCCGGTACAGCCGGTACACCAAGCCGACCGCCTGCCTGTCGCGGTCCAGCACGGTCACGTCGAGCAGGCGGCCGTCGTGGGTGTCGGCCTCGTAGCGCCGCGTGTCCTCGGTTTCGCCGGTCCAGTGGCAGGCGACGGGCTGAAGCCCCGCGTCGAACAGCGAGGTGACCACGTCGTACCCGGTCGGCCTGGCATTGACGACGCCGCGCGCGTAACGCCAGCCGAACGCCACGGTGCGGCCGAACAGGAAGGTCACCATCAATCCGACCAGTGCGCTGTTCCCGTTGATCAAGGTCGCTACGGCGTAAGTCAGCACACAGGACCAGGTGAAGGTCTGCAGCGCCGGCCGGTCGCCGAACCCGATCATGGTCAGGAAGGCGATCACGGTGGCGATATAGACGTGCAGCGGCGTGGTCGTGCTGGTGCCCAGATGGCGGGTCAGCACCTCGGAAAGCCAGTCGGTCGACGCGCTCGAATCTATCCACAGGTTGAGCAGTGTCGCGATGAGGTAGGCGATGGCCGCCGCGATGACGCCGTCCGCGACCCTCCGGCCCTCACGCCGGTAAAGACGCTCGATGGCCAGCCCGACCGGGATCACGGCGGTCGCGATGTTGGTCAGCAGGGTGATCGTGGACAGGAAGAGCTGTGGCGCGAGCGTGATGCTGTTGTGGATGTCCGTTTCCAGACCCGTCGTGGTGCTCGCACCGGGCACCGCGAGCAGCAGTACGACGGCGATAAGGCCGGTCTCGAACAGCAACCGCATCAAGTCCGGCGGACGTCTTATCCGTCGCGGCTCCGGTGGCTCGTCCACCATGATCTGAGTCGGCAGCAACACGGACCGCGCAGGATCGGGCACACCGGAGACAGGCTTGGCCGAGTCACGGGTGGCGTTGCCACCCCGGTTCAAGCTCACTGGATCCCTGTCTTCGTGTTCCCGCTTTGCCGCAGGCCCGATCTGCGTGGGCACTCTCGTCCTATCGTTACCTATCCAGATGCTTCTACGCAGCCCGCGTGTGCGGCGCGGCGGCTTTCCCCGCCGATATCCTGGCGGCTTCGGTGTCGGCGTAAATCCATCCGAAGGTTGATTGTGACGCAACCCGGTCTCGTTCCAGCGACTGACCCCGGCGCGCGCGAGTACGTCCGCAAGGTGCTCGCGGTGGTCGCGTCGATTCCGCGTGGCAAGGTGATGACCTACGGTGACATAGCCGAATACCTGGAGGACGGTGGTCCGCGGCAGGTGGGAGCCGTGATGGCCAGGCACGGCGGCAGCGTGCCGTGGTGGCGGGTGGTCAACGCCTCCGGGGCGCTGCCGACGCAACTGCGCGGCAAGGCGGCAGCGCAGTACGCGAACGAGGGCACACCGTACGACAAGTCTCGCGAACGGGTGGATTTGCGGACAGCCCGGTGGGACGGCCACTTGTCGAGTCCGGATGCCCGATGAATTCCGATAATCCTCTTGCCCGAGTCCACGTTGGCCTGGTCGGGACTTGATCGGTCGGCCGATGTCCTCGGACTCTCTCGCCGAGGGTGGCGACATATCCGCGCGGCGTAGTTATCCACAGGCTCTTTTGAAGTTTGCCGCTGTTGTCGGCGGTTTGTGCTCTCATGGCCAATGTCGGCCCGACACCGCGGGCCGGATCCGGACGGGAGGGAGGTGGGGCGGTCGATGAGCACGTCGAACCGGGAGCGCGCCGCGACGCCGTTCCGCCTGCTGCTCCCGCCCGCGGCCGCCCCGGAGCGCGAGCCGCCGCTCGACGAGCGGCAGCGACAGGTGGTCGAGCACCGCGGCGGACCACTGCTCGTGCTCGCCGGACCCGGTACCGGCAAGACGACCACGCTCGTCGAGGCCGTGCTCGCACGCACCCGGGGCCCGGGCGCGCTGAGCGCCGAGCAGATCCTGGTGCTCACATTCAGCCGCGCAGCGGCCGCTGAGCTGCGCGACCGGATCGGCGCGCGGCTGAGCCCGGGCGCCGGTGCGCCGACCGCGACGACCTTCCACTCGTTCTGCTTCGGCCTGGTCGGGCAGTACCGCCGACCGGAGCTGTTCGGCGATCCGCTGCGGCTGTTGTCCGGGCCGGAGCAGGAGGTGGTGATCAGGGAGCTGGTACGCGGCACCGTGGAGGCCGGTGGCTGGGGCTCCGGCCCGGACGGCTGGCCGCAGGCCCTGCGGGCGGCGCTCGGCACGCGCGGCTTCGCCGAGGAACTGCGCTCGGTGCTGTTGCGCGCCCGCGACCTGGGTCTGGAGCCGGCGGACCTGGCGAGCTTCGCGCAGCGGGCGCAGCGGGCCGACTGGCGGGCCGCGGCACAGTTCTTCGCGGACTACCTCGACGTGGCGGATGCGCGCGGCGTGCTCGACTACGCCGAACTGGTGCACCGCGCGGTGCTGCTGAGCGAGACCGAGGAGGTGCGTGCACTTCTGCGCCGCCGCTACCGGGCGGTCTACGTCGACGAGTACCAGGACGCCGACGCGGCGCAGGTGCGGCTGCTGCAGGCGCTGGCCGGGGACGGCCGGGACCTGGTCGCGGTCGGCGATCCGGACCAGTCGATCTACGCGTTCCGCGGTGCGCAACTCGGCGGGATCCTGGAATTCCGCGAGCGGTTCCGGCGCGGCGACGGCACGCCGGCCGAGACCGTCGTGCTGCAGTGCAGCAGGCGGGCGGGTCCGGCCCTGCTGAAGGCGTCGCGGCAGGTCGCCCGGCGCATAGCGATCACGCGCCTGCCCGCCGAGAGCGTCCGCCGGCTGCGTGAGCTCGAACCCGCGGACGATGCCCAGCCCGCCGGGCAGGTCGAGGCGATCACGTTCGCCGACGCGGCGGCAGAACTCGCCGCGATCGCCGACCTGCTGCGTCGCGCGCACCTTGAGCAGGGCGTGCCGTGGGAGCAGATGGCGGTGCTCGTGCGCGACGGCGCGAGGCTGGCTGCGGCGCGCCGCGCGCTGCTGGCCGCCAATGTTCCCGCCGAGGTGCTCGGGGACGGTGTGCCGCTGGCCCGGGAACCGGCCGTGGCCACCCTGCTGACCGCGCTGCGTTGCGCGGCCGAACCCGCCGCGCTCACCGCGGACGTCGCCCGCGAACTGCTGACCGGGCCGCTCGGCGGCATGGACAGTGCCGATCTGCGCCGGCTCGGGCGCGCGCTGCGGGCCGAGGAACAGGCGGCGCTCTTGGCGGCCCGCTCGCAGCGGCGCGCCGAAGCGCAGGAGGACGCGCGCGACGCAGCAATCCCCGCCCCGCGGCCTGCCGGGCATCTGATCCGCGAGGCCGTCGCCGACCCACGGCTGCTCGCCGTGACCGGCGCGAGCGTCGCGGGTCCGGCACTGATCGTGGCCCGGCTCTTGGCGGCCGCACGAACGAGTCTCGACGAAGGCGGCACCGTGGAGGACGCGCTGTGGGTCTTGTGGAACGGCGACAGCCGCGCCCGCCCGCCCGTGCGCACCTTCTGGCCCGAGCGGCTGCGGCGTGCGGTAGAGCGCCGCGGTATGGCCGGCCGCCTCGCGGATCGCGACCTCGACGCGGTCATCGCGTTGTTCGCGCAGGCCGCGCGGGCCCAGGAACGCACCGGGTACGTCGGCGTGAGCGACTTCATCAGTGGCCTGCAAGCCCAGGCCATAGCGGCGGACACAATCGCGCAGAAAGCCGTTCGCGGTGGCGCGGTCCAAGTGCTCACCGCACACCGCGCCAAGGGATTGGAGTGGCGTGTCGTCGTGGTCGCCGGAGTGCAGGAGGGACTGTGGCCCGACCTGCGCCGGCGCGGTTCCCTGCTGGAGTCGGACCGGATCGGCCGCACCGGGCTGACCGACTCGCTTCCGACGGCCGCGCTGCTGGCCGAGGAACGCAGACTGTTCTACGTCGCGATCACACGCGCCCGCGAGCGGCTGGTCGTCACGGCCGTCGAGGGCGAGGACGAGGACGGCGAATCACCGTCACGATTCCTGCGCGAACTCGGCGTCGAGGTGCAGCGGTCCGCCGGGCTGCGCCGTAGGCGTCCGCTCAACCTCGGCGCGCTCGTCGCGGAACTTCGCCGCGCCGCCACGGATCCGGCCGCGCACCCCCGGTTGCGCGAGGAGGCGGTCCGCCGGCTTGCCCGGCTCGCCATGGCGACGGCGCCGGACGGCACGCGGCTGGTGCCCAATGCGCACCCGCAGCGGTGGTGGGGCCTGCACGACTACACCGAGAACGACGTCCCGATCGTGGACCCCTCCGCCGCGGTGCCCCTGTCGGCGAGCGCGGTCGACGCCCTCGACACCTGCGGACTGCGTTGGTTCCTGGAGCATGAGGCCGCGGCGCATGAGCCGTCGACCGAAGCGCAGGGCATCGGCATGCTCTTCCACGCGCTGGCCGAGGAGGTCGCGATCGGCAGGACGAAAGCGGACATCGACGTGCTGATGGATCGCCTGGATCAGGTGTGGGACACCCTGCCGTTCGACGCGCCCTGGAAATCCGAGCAGGAGAAGCGCGCCGCGCGCCGGGCATTGGAGCGGTTCCTGGTCTGGCACGACGGCCGCGCCGACGGCCGGGTCGTCGCGGCGGCCGAGCACAGGTTCGACGCCTCACTGACGGTCGGCGGTGTGCCGGTACGGCTGCGCGGGGCGATCGACCGGATCGAGACCGACGCGGAGAACCGGGTCTATCTGGTGGACTTCAAGACCTCGGTGAACCCCAAGACCAAGGCACAGGCCGCGCAAGACCCACAACTGGGTGTGTACCAGCTGGTCGTCGAGGCGGGGGCGTTCACCCCGACGCCACGATCCGAGGAACAGGACGCCGCGGGCGCGGCGCCGACGGTCGCCCAGGCCGAGCTGGTCTATCCGCGCGACCGCAATGACGCGCCCGGCCCCACCGTCCTGGTCCAGCCGGGCAGCAGCACCCGGCCGGACCCGCTGTGGGCCGCGAAGCTCGTGGCCGAGGTCGCCCAGCGCGTGCTGGACGAGCGTTTCCACGCCTACGGGGACTCCACCGCGTGCGGGGTGTGCCGGCTGAAGAAGGCATGTCCGAAGCAGCCCGCGGGGCGGGAGCTGCCGACATGAGCGGGCCGGCTCGCGCGGGGGGCGGCGCGCGCATCGAAACGCCGCGCGACCTCGGCCGCGTCCTCGGCGTCCCATACACCGCGGAGCAGATCGCCGCGATCGTCGCGCCGCTCACGCCCGGCGTCATCGTCGCGGGCGCCGGCTCGGGCAAGACCACGGTCATGGCGGCGCGCGTGGTCTGGCTCGTGGCCACCGGGCTGGTCGGCCCCGGCGAGGTGCTCGGGCTCACCTTCACCAACAAGGCGGCGGGCGAACTTCGTGAGCGGGTGCGTGCCGCGCTCGCCGCGGCGGGTTTCGCCCCGCAGGACGGATTCGATCCCGAAGGCGGTGATCCGGCGGCCGTGCCGGACGAGGCGGGCGAGCCGGTGATCTCCACGTACCACGCCTACGCCGACCGGCTGATCAAGGAGCACGGTCTGCGCCTCGGCCTGGAACCTTCGACGCGGCTGCTGGCCGACGCCGGCCGGTACACCCTCGCCGCGCGCGTCGTGCGCACCGCCACCGGTCCGTTCGACGCCCTGCGCGGCAGCATCAGCGGCATCACCAAGGACCTGATCGACCTCGATGCGGAGCTGTCCGAACACGTCGTGGCCCCGGCGCGGCTGGCGGAGTTCGACCACGCCTTCGCGCAGGCCGCCGAGCTGTACCGGGATCCGGTCACCGGCAAGTCCGTCAGGGCGCTGAACCGGCGCACCAATCGCCGCGGCGCGGTCTACGAGCGTTACCTGGAGGCCGCGACGAAGGCGCGCGAGCGCGGCGAGTTACTCAGCCTGGTGGGGGAGTACCGCGGACTCAAGGCGAGCCGCGATCTGATGGACTTCGGCGACCAGATGTCCGTCGGCACCCGGTTGGCCGAGGAGGTGCCGCAGGTCGGCGCGATCGAACGCGGCAGGTACCGCGTGGTGCTGCTCGATGAGTATCAGGACACATCCGTCGCGCAGCGCCGCATGCTCAGCGCCCTGTTCAGCGGCCCGGACCCGGAGCGCGGGCTCGGCCATGCCGTGACCGCGGTGGGCGACCCCTGCCAGTCGATCTACGGGTGGCGCGGCGCGTCCGCGGCGAACATCGACCAGTTCCCCGAGCACTTCCGGACCGCGGCCGGGACCAGCGCCCGGGTGTACCCGCTGACGGAGAACCGGCGCAGCGGCGGCCGGCTGCTCGCCTTCGCCAACGCGCAGTCAGCGCCGCTGCGGGACCATCACGGCTCGGTGCGCCGGCTCGAACCGGCGGCCGAGAAGGCTGATCTCGGCCACGCCGTGGTGGCCCTGCTGCCGGGCTACGCCGAGGAGGTGCGCTGGCTGGCCGACCGGATCCAGGAGCTGGACGGCGCGGTGCCCTGGTCGCAGATCGCGGTGCTGGTGCGCAAGGGCGCCCAGATTCCCGAGTTGTATGCCGAGTTGCACGGCCGGGGCGTCCCGGTGGAGGTCGTGGGCCTGTCCGGGCTGCTCGATCTGCCTGAGGTCGCGGACCTGGTCGCGATGCTCGACGTGCTCGACGACCCGATCGCCAACGCTTCGACGGTGCGGCTGCTGACCGGGCCGCGCTGGCGGATCGGACCGCGCGACCTGGCCCTGCTCGGCCGCCGCGCCCGCGAGCTGGTGCGGCCGCTGGCGGCGGCCGGCGCGAGCGCGCTGGACCTCGTCGCCGCGAACAGCGACCCGACCGACGTCGTCTCGCTCTCGGACGCGCTCGCCGACCCTGGTGACCAACTGCCGTACTCGGCGCAGGCCCGGCGGCGTTTCGCCCAGTTCGCCGCGGAGATCCGGCGGCTGCGCCGCGGCCTGTCGGAGCCGGTGCTCGACGTGCTGCACCGGATCCTGCAGGAGACCGGTCTCGACGTGGAACTCGCCGCATCCCCTGCGGCCTTTCGGCAGCGCTGCGCGGAGACGGTCGGGGCCTTCCTTCATGTCGCCGGAGACTTCACCGGCCTGGACGGGGAACAGTCGGCCACGGCGTTTCGCGCCTTCCTGCGCGCCAGCGCGGAACACGAGCGCGGGCTGGACATCGACCTTCCGCCGACCGCCGCCGAAACCGTCAAGATTCTGACGATGCACAAGGCCAAGGGGCTGGAATGGGAGGTGGTGGTCGTCCCGCACCAGTACGCGGAGGCGGCCAAGGCGGACAAGTGGACCGCGAAGCGCTCGAAGCTGCCGCACGAGCTGCGCGGCGACCCGATGCCGCTGCTCGGCCCCGAGCGCGACAAAGCGGATTTCGAGGACTTCGACGCGGCGATGCGAGAGCACGCCGAGCTGGAAAGTCAGCGGCTCAACTACGTCACGCTCACCCGGGCCAAGTCGCGTCTGATCGTCTCCGGCCACCGCTGGGGCCCGACCCAGACGACGCCTCGGGAGCCGAACGCGATGCTCGTCGAGCTGCGCGACCACTGCCGCGCGGACCCGGCCAACGGCGAGGTCGCGCTGTGGGCGGACGCGCCGGGGGAGGGCGAGGCCAATCCGGCGCTGGCGGCCGCCCGGGAGCTGACCTGGCCGCCGGACCCGAGCGGCGAGGCCCGCGACCGGCGCAGGCAGGCCGCGCAGGCGGTGTTGGCCGCGTTGGGCGAGCCGTACGAGGCAGACGCGGCCGCGCACGATCCGGCCGCCGACGATCCTGTCACCCGGTTGCCTGCCGAGTTGCGTGCGATGGTCAACGGCTGGGACGCCGACATCGAGGCGCTCCTCGGGGAGCTGCGCCAGGCACACGAGGTGCGGTTCGAGGTCCCCATGCCGCGGACCCTGTCCGCCACCCGCCTGGTCTCCTACGCCGCCGACCCCGATGCTTTCGCCGAGGAGCTGTTTCGGCCGATGCCCCGTCCGCCGGCCCCGCAAGCGCGGCGCGGCACCGAGTTCCACGCCTGGGTCGAGCGCCGTTACGGCCAGCAGACCCTCTTCGACGAGGACGAGCTCGACCTGCTCGCCGAGGACGAGGAGGTAGCCGGGCAGGATGACCTGGCCGCGCTGAAAGAGGCGTTCCTGCGCACGCCGTACGCGAACCGCGAGCCGTACCGAGTCGAGGCGCCGTTCCAGTTGCTGCTCGGCGGTCAGATCGTGCGCGGCAGGATCGACGCGGTATACCGGGAGCCCGACGGCTCCTACGAGGTCGTGGACTGGAAGACCAACCGCGCCGCGAACGCCGATCCGCTGCAACTGGCCGTCTACCGCATCGCCTGGGCGCAGACGGCGGGGGTTGCGGTGGAGCAGGTGAAGGCGACGTTCCTGTACGTGCGCACGGGAGAGATTCAGCGGCCTGAATCGTTGCCGGACAGCGACGCCCTGGTACGCCTGCTGGCGTCCCGGCGCGGCGCCGGGACAGAAACGTGAGGTCGCGTCACAGTACGGCGAAGGTAATGCGAACAGTGTTGAATTAGTCACCGCAGGTTGCGGAAACGACGTACCCTGTCTTCACCGTGACCACCGCAACACACCTGGATCCCAGGCGTCCCGAACGCACGCAGAGCGCGCTCGCCGCGCATGAGATGACCGTGCGTCAGATGCCGGGCGTCCGCCTGCGCCGCCGGGCGTGGCGGCTCGCCGTTCTCGCGACGCCGGCGCTGTGGGTAGTGGGCGTCGTGGCGCTGAGCCAGGCGCTGCGCATGGGCGTCCAGCTGACGCCGTTGCTCGCCGCCGCTCCGGCCCTTGCCTGCGCCGGAAGCGGCCGCCGCCAGTGCATCCTGGTCGGCTGTGCCTGCGCATTGCTCGCCCTTGTGCCGTTGCGGGCGGAGTCGGACGAGTTCGGCGAGCGGCTGGGCACTGCGCCGACCATCCTGGTCGTGACCTTCGCCAGCTATCTGATCACGCAGCGCAGGCAGCGTACCCAGCGGGCTTACGACCAGGTGCGGCGGATCGCCGAGGTCACTCAGCGGGTTCTGCTGCGGCCGGTGCCCGAGCGCATCGGCCCGGTCCGCCTGGCGGTCGAGTACCTGTCGGCGGCGGACGGCGCGCAGGTCGGCGGCGACTTCTACGAGGTCATCGAAACGCCGTACGGGGTGCGCGCGATCCTCGGCGACATGCGCGGCAACGGGCTCGACGCGGTCAGCGGCGCTGCGGCGCTGCTCGGGGCGTTCCGGGAGGCGGGCGCCGTCGAGCCGGACCTGGAGGGGGTGGCCGCCCGGCTCGACGCGGCGCTGGCCCGGCACGCGATCCAGCTGCGCAGCGCGCAACCGGCCGGAGCGTGGGCGGAGGATTTCGCCACCGCGGTCCTGGTTCAGCTGCCCCGCGACACGGACACAGCGACCGCCGACGAGGCCGCCGTGCTGCTGTGCGGGCACCCGAGTCCCTACCTGCTGCACGGCGACGAGGTGAGGGCGATCACAGTCGCGTCGGGCAATCTGCCGCTCGGCCTCGGCTCGCTCGTCGCCGAACCGTATGCGACCGCCTCGGTCCGCGCTCCGTTCGCGCCCGGAGACACGCTCGTGCTCTACACGGACGGCGTATCGGACGCGCGAGACCGCTCCGGCGCGTTCTTCCCGCTCGACACGCTGGTGCGCGGCGCCGGCGGGATGCCTCCCGAGACGATCGCCGCGGGCCTGCGCGCGCAACTGCTGGCGCATATGGGCGGTGGTTTGCAGGACGACGCCGCGCTGCTCGTGCTGCGCCGCGCGGCCTGAGCACACCAGCCTCCGGGATGTCCGCGTCACCGGTCGCATCGCGAAACAACCATGCGCAGGTACCGCAACGCCTGGTACAAACGGCGACAGGCAGCACACAAGCCGCCGAAGTCGCCGGTCCGCCGCGCGAGCGCCCGCGCCCTGGAGTTGAGACACGTGGAGTTCAAACAGTCCCGCAAGCTGTCCGAGGTCCAATACGACCTGCGTGGGCCGGTTCTCACGCGGGCCAGGCAGCTGGAGGCCGAGGGGCACTCCATCCTCAAGCTCAACATCGGCAACCCGGCGCCGTTCGGCTTCGAGGCCCCCGACGAACTGGTGCAGGACATCATCCTCGGCCTGACGGACTCCAACGGGTACGGCGACTCCAAGGGACTTCCCTCCGCTCGGCGCGCGGTCGTGCAGTCCTACCAGACCCGTGGTCTGACCGGCATCGACATCGAGGACGTGTATATCGGCAACGGCGTGTCCGAGCTGATCGGCATGGTGCTCAACGCGCTGCTGGACAACGGCGACGAGGTCCTGATCCCGGCGCCGGACTACCCGCTGTGGACCGGCGCGACCGCGCTGGCCGGCGGGCGTCCGGTGCACTATCTGTGCGACGAGCAGTCCGACTGGGCCCCCGACGTAGCGGACATCGAGGCGAAGATCACCGCGCGCACCAAGGCGATCGTGGTGATCAATCCGAACAACCCGACCGGTGCGGTGTACCCGCACCAGCTGCTCGCCGACCTGGTCGAGGTCGCGCGCCGCCACCAGCTGCTGCTGCTGTCCGACGAGATCTACGACAAGATCCTCTACGACGAGGCGGTGCACCGCCCCACCGCGCTGTACGCTCCCGACCTGCTGACCATCACCTTCAACGGCCTTTCCAAGACCTACCGCGCGGCCGGCTACCGGATGGGCTGGATGGTGATAAGCGGCCCCAAGGAGCACGCCGCGGACTACATCCAGGGCCTGGACATCCTGGCGAACCTGCGACTCGGCCCGAACGTGCCGGTGCAGCACGCGATCCAGGCCGCGCTCGGCGGTTTCCAGTCCATCGACCGGCTCACCGAGCCCGGCGGCCGGCTCTGGGAGCAGCGCAACCGCACGCACGAGCTGCTCAACCAGATCCCGGGGGTCTCCTGCAGCAAGCCGCAGGGCGCGATCTACGCATTCCCGCGACTCGACCCGGCGGTTTACAAGATCAGCGACGACGAGCGCTTCGTGATGGACCTGCTCAACGCCGAGAAGATGCTGGTCATGCACGGCACCGCGTTCAACTGGCCGGCGCCGGACCACTTCCGCATCGTGACGCTGCCTCGGGTGCGGGAACTGGAAGAGGCCATCGCCGGACTGGCCCGCTTTCTGGCGGGCTACCAGCAGTAGCACCGCGACAGTAAGGGCCTGCGGCGGAGCCGATAGGGTCGGAGCATGTCTACCGACTCCACGTTTGCGGTGCGCGCCTTCGTCGAGCAGAACTCGGCCGGGTTCGTCGAGGACCTCAAGAGCTGGCTGCGGATCCCGTCCGTCTCGGGCGACCCCGACCGGGTCGGCGACGTGCGGGCCTCGGCCGAGTGGCTGGCGGCGAAGCTGCGTGCCACCGGCTTCCCGACGGTCGAGATATGGGAGAGCGGCGGCGGCCGCGGCCTGCCCTCGGTGTTCGCCGAGTGGCCCTCCGGCGACCCGGACGCTCCGACGGTCGCGGTCTACGGTCACCACGACGTGCAGCCCGGCACGCCGGTGGAGCTGTGGGACACCGCGCCGTTCGATCCTCAGGTGCGTGATGGCAGGCTTTTCGCCCGTGGCGCCTCCGACGACAAGGGACAGCTCTTCTTCCACCTGCTCGGCGTGCGCGCACACCTGGCGGCGACCGGCCGCACCGCACCCGCGGTCAATCTCAAGCTGATCGTGGAGGGCGAGGAGGAATCCGGCTCGCCGCACTTCGCCGCGCTGCTGCGTGAGCACGCCGAGCGGCTGGCCTGCGACGTCGTCGTGGTCTCCGACACCGGCATGTGGGATCGGCACACCCCATCGACCGTCACCGGGATGCGCGGCCTGCTCGCCGCCCAGATCGACGTGCGCGGGCCGTCCGGGGACGTGCACTCCGGGTCCTTCGGCGGTGCGATCCCGAATCCGATCACCGAACTGGTGCGGCTGCTGGCCGGTTTGCACGACGCGGACCGGCGCGTCACCCTGCCCGGCTTCTACGACGGCGTCGTCGAGCTGGGGGCGACGGAGCGGCAGTTGTTCGCGAAACTGCCGTTCGACGAAGCGCGGTGGCTGCGCACGGCCAAGTCCCGGGCGGCCGTGGGCGAGGCCGGATTCAGCACGCTGGAACGGGTGTGGGCACGGCCGACCGCCGAGATCAACGGCATCTGGGGCGGCCACACCGGGCACGGTTCGAAAACCATTGTGCCGTCGGAGGCACACGCCAAGATCTCCTTCCGGCTGGTCGCCGGGCAGGACCTGGCGCAGGTGCGCGAGGCGCTGGAGTCCTGGCTGGCCGAGCGCGTGCCGGAGTGGATCGAGTACTCGGTCTCGTTCGAGGGCCACGGTGTGCGGCCCTGCCTGACCCCGCTGGACCATCCCGCACTCAATTCCGTCACCTGCGCGCTGGGCCGCGCATTCGCCGACGACCCGGACGGCGAGCCGCGCGAGGTCCTCTACACGCGCGAGGGCGGGTCCGGCCCGGAGGCCGACCTGCAGGAGGTGCTCGGCGCGCCGGTGGTCTTCCTCGGTCTCTCGCTGCCGGAGGACGGCTGGCACGCGCCGAACGAGCGGGTCGAAGTCGCGAACTTGCTCAAGGGCGCGGAAGCGGCGGCCTACCTGTGGGAGGATCTCGCCGGGAACAAATGATCACGTCGAGCCGTTGACAGGTGGGGCGAGGGGCGGGCACGGACGGTGTCCGCGCTGAAATCCGTGTCATCTCCGATGGAGGGGAAACGAGCGATGGCCGACCACGGCGACGCGGCGACCGGACCGCTCGGACGGCTGGCCCTGGCGCGCGGCGTCGTGGATCGCACCGCGCAGTTGCGGCTGGACGAGCTCGCCTTGGCCGCCGCGTGGTCGAATCCGGACACGCGGGTTCTGGTTGTCAGCGAGGGCCGCGCGTTCGTGCTCGACGAGCCGGATCCGGTGACGGCGGACGGAAGCCGCCCTCGTCTGGTGACCCTTCCCTCATACGACGCGCCCGATGGCGATCGCTATCTGCTCGGCCGGGATGAGCGGGGCTTCACGTACTTCGCCGTCCCGGCCGAGACGCTGCCGGGGCGGCTCGACGGGGACGCCCGGCCGGCGTCGCTGCGCGAGGTGGGCGTGCATCTGTCCGACCGGGACGCCGGCCTTCTCACGCACGCGGTCGCGCTTGAGCACTGGCACCGCAGCCACCGCTACTGCCCGCGGTGCGGCAACCCGACCGAGGTGGCCGCCGCCGGGCACATCCGCCGCTGCGCCAACTGTGGTACCGAGCACTATCCGCGTACCGACCCGGCCGTGATCATGGCGGTGACCGATCCCGACGAGCGGCTGCTGCTCGGTCGTGGTTCGGCCTGGGATCAGCGGCGGTTCTCGGTCCTGGCGGGTTTCGTCGAGCCGGGCGAGTCGCTGGAGCAGGCGGTGGCCCGCGAGGTGGCCGAGGAGGCCGGGCTGACGGTCACCGCGGTCACTTACATGGGCAGCCAGCCTTGGCCCTTCCCGTGCAGCCTGATGCTCGGCTTCACCGCGACCGTGGACGACCCCGGGCGGGTGCGCGCCGACGGCGAAGAAGTGCTTGAGGTGCGCTGGTTCACCCGTGAGCAGCTGGCGCAGGCGTCCGCCTCGGGCGAGATAGTGCTGTCGGGGCAGATCTCGATCGCCCGCGCGCTGATCGAGCACTGGTACGGTGGGCCGCTCGCGCAGGAGTCGACCTAGGCGGTGTTGGGGAATGCCTCAAGGGGCGAATCCGGTGATCGACTTCGCCTGGACGCACGGCCGAAACGTCCACAGACGACCGCTGTGTTGAATCATGAACGCGCGAGGACGCTCCGGCCGCGCGCCCATGCTCGTCGCTGACCGGATTCGCCATGACGATTCCGACAAAGGGCGGTCGAATCGTTGCCTTGATACATTCCCCAACACCGCCTGGTGTCCCGCGCCGGAAATCCGTCGCATGACTCTGCTCGACCTGGCTGCGCGCGTCCGGTCATCCGCGCCCGGCTGGCAAGGCGCCGGAACACCCTCGCGGTGCTCAATCAACGCAGTGGGTCGTCTGTGGGCGTTTCGGCAACGCGGCCAGGCGGGATGCGGGGGCCGATTTTCACGGCGGATTTCCGGCGCGG
Organism: Actinocrinis puniceicyclus; assembly: GCF_018283645.1. Lineage (GTDB taxonomy): Bacteria > Actinomycetota > Actinomycetes > Streptomycetales > Catenulisporaceae > Actinocrinis > Actinocrinis puniceicyclus. The sequence goes on from NZ_JAGSXH010000031.1 coordinate 52,902, forward strand.
GACACTAGCCTCACATCGAGGGCGTTCGGTTCGGTTTCGGGGCTCGCTCAACGCTGCGGATTGAGGCGGCGTCCGGTGCGTGTCTCGAAGAGGTGCACCGCATCCAGTGCCAGCTGAAGCCCGACTGCCGAGCCCGGGCGAGGCGCGGCATGCGGCTCGCAGCGCACGACGATCGACTTACGGCGCTCGCCGACACCCGTAGCGCAGTGCGCGTAAGCGACGTAGCCGAGGTTCTCGACGGCTTCGACGTGTGCGTACAGACCGCTGCCGGGTGAGGTGATGTTCACACTGTCGGGACGGAAGCCGACCGTCACCTCGGGTACCTGCAACTCGGACGCGGTCTTCCGGTCGAGCGGCAGCTCCAGCACGTCCACGTCGCCGAGCACGACCCAGTCGTACTCGACCCGCGCCTTGATCAGGTTCATCGGCGGCGAACCGACGAACGCGCCCACGTAGGCGTTCAGGGGATTTTCGTACAGCGCGCGCGGCGTGTCGCACTGCAGCAGCACGCCGTCCTTCATGACCGCGATGCGGTCACCCATCGTCATGGCTTCGATCTGATCGTGCGTCACGTAGATCGTGGTGGCCTCAAGCCGCCGCTGCAGAGTCACGATCTGGGAACGCACGTCCGTGCGAAGCTTCGCGTCCAGGGCGCCGAGCGGCTCGTCCATGAGGAAGACCTTGGGCTCGCGCATCATCGCGCGGCCCATCGCGACCCGCTGCTGTTCGCCGCCGGACAGGGTCCGCGGCAGCCGGTCCAGGGTCGGGGTAAGGTCGAGCTGCGCGGCCATCCGGCGCACCCGCCGGGCTACGGCCGAATGCGGGGCGCCGGTCAGCACGAGATGGAAGCCGAGATTCTCGGCGACCGTCATCTGCGGGTAGAGCGCGTAGTTCTGGAACACCATCGCGATGTCGCGTTCGCCCGGCTGCGTCTCGGTGACGTCGACTCCGTCGATGAACACCGCGCCGCTGTCCACCGTCTCCAGCCCGGCCAGCATCCGCAGCGCCGTGGTCTTACCGCAGCCGCTGGCCCCGAGCAGCACCATGAACTCGCCCGACCCGATGGTCAGATTCAGACAGTCCACGGCCGGGTTCTTCGTCCCCGGATACGTGTGAGTAGCATCGACGAACTCGACGGTAGCCATGATCTCCACCCGGACCAGTACCGAACACTGAGCTGTACGAGTAGTACGCGCGCTGTGGTGCCTATGGTGCGGTGGTGCGCAGCCGGTGCTGCCAGGTTTCAGATCCGGGCACACGACACGTCAGTAGGCGCAACCTACTCCGGGTGAACGCTGTTTGGCGAGGGTGCGAAGCGGAGGTCAGCCGAGTTTCGCCCGAACCTGAGTCACGCTCGGATTGGTCAGGGCCGATCCATCCGGGAACGTCACGGTCGGCACGGTCTGGTTGCCGTTGTTCACAGACATCACGTATTCGGCAGCTTCCGGGTGCTGCTCGATGTCGATCTCCGTGTACTCGATGCCTGCCCGCTCCAGCTGGCCCTTGAGCCGCCGGCAGTACCCGCACCAGGGCGTTGAGTACATCGTGATCTGCGTGGACATTCCTGCTCCATCTCGGGTCGTGGACGGTGTAGTACCTCGGCACGTTGGCTGACGTGGCACTGAGTTTGTCAACCCTCACCGCACCGCTAATCATCCCTTCCGAAGACCATTCGACTCGCAAACGCCCCGCGCTGTCGGTGCGGCCTGAGAGGATGGTGCGCATGACCAACCCGACCGCGACCGACAGCGGGGAGGCCCTGCTCGCCGGACTCGACCCGGAACAGCGCGCAGTCGCCACCGCGCTGGACGGCCCGGTTTGCGTGCTGGCCGGCGCCGGGACGGGCAAGACCAGGGCGATCACGCACCGCATCGCGTACGCGGTCGCGCGCGGGGCGTATCCGGCGAACCAGGTCCTCGCCGTCACCTTCACCGCTCGCGCGGCCGGCGAGATGCGCGGCCGCCTGCGGATGCTCGGCGCCGCCGCGGTGCAGGCGCGCACCTTCCACGCGGCCGCGCTGCGACAGTTGCAGTACTTCTGGCCGCACACGGTGGGTGGACCTCCGCCGCACCTGATCGACACCAAGCTGCCGCTGATCTCGGAGGCGGTCGCGGCCTGCCGGATGCGCGCGGACCGCGCCGAACTGCGTGACCTGGCCAGCGAGATCGAGTGGGCCAAGGTCACCCAGACCACGCCGGACGACTATCCGGTCGCCGCGGCCAAGGCCGGCCGGCTGCCCCCGCGCGATCCCGCGGAGACCGGCCGGGTATATGCGGCCTACGAGGCGGCCAAGCGCGACCGCGGGGTGATCGACTTCGAGGACGTGCTGCTGCTGACCATCGGTGTGCTGGAGACTCGGCCGGACGTCGCCGATCGGGTGCGCGAGCAGTACCGGCACTTCGTGGTGGACGAGTACCAGGACGTGAACCCGCTGCAACAGCGGCTGCTCGACTGCTGGCTCGGCCGCCGCGACTCGCTCTGCGTGGTCGGCGACGCGAGTCAGACCATTTACTCGTTCACCGGTGCCACGCCCGAGTATCTGCTGGGCTTCCCGGACCGCTACCCGGACGCGACGCTGGTTCGCCTCGTGCGTGACTACCGCTCCACGCCCCAGGTGGTCGCGCTGGCCAACGCGCTGCTGAGCGATACGCCGACGGACACGCTCGCGCAACGGCGTACCGCGCACGCCCGCGTCGAACTGGTGGCTCAGCGACCGCCCGGTCCGGCGGTGGAATACGAGGAGTACCCGGACGAGACGGCCGAGGCGGAGGGCGTCGCGAAGTGGGTCAGGCAGCTGGTCGACGCGGGGACACGCCCGGCCGAGATCGCGGTGCTCTTCCGGATCAACGCGCAGTCGGAGGTATACGAGCAGGCATTCGCCGATCTCGGCGTGCCATACGTCTTGCGCGGTGTGGAGCGCTTCTTCGAGCGGCCCGAGGTCAGGCAGGCGGTGATGCTGCTGCGGGGGGCCGCGCGCGCCGGGACGGACCCGGACGCGGCGAGCGGCGCCGAGCCGCTGCCGACCGCGGTGCGCGCGGTGCTCACCGGAACGGGCACGTGGAGCGCGACACCGCCGACCGGTTCCGGCAGAACCCGCGAGGCATGGGAGTCCCTGGCCGCGCTGGCCGCGTTGTCGGACGAGTACGCGGTCGCCAACCCCGAGGCCGGGCTGACCGAGTTCGTGCGCGAACTGGAGGCGCGCGCGGCGGTGCAGCACGCGCCGGTGGTGGACGGTGTCACCCTCTCCTCGCTGCACTCCGCGAAGGGCCTGGAGTGGGACGCGGTGCTGCTGGTGGGTCTGACCGAGGGCCTGCTGCCGATCAGCTACGCGGAGACCCCGGACCAGGTGGAGGAGGAACGGCGGCTGCTCTACGTCGGGGTTACGCGGGCGCGGGAGCGCCTGCGGTTGTCGTGGGCGCTGGCTCGCGCGCCCGGCGGCCGGGCCGGCCGCCGACCGTCGCGTTTCCTGGAGGCGTTGCGCGAGGCCCAGGAGGCGCGGACCGGCGGGCCCGGCGGTTCGGTGATACGGGGCCGCGCCTCC
>NZ_JAGSXH010000320.1 GCF_018283645.1 Actinocrinis puniceicyclus
GTGCTGATCAGGCTGCGGTGAGCTGTTCGCGCTCGACGAGTTCGCCGCGCTCGAAGCGTGCTCCGGCGCGTACGAGGGCGACGAGGTGGGGCGCGTTTACGGCGCGCCAGCGGTCCTGCGCGGACTCGATGAGCTTGAACGTCATGGCGAGGGCGGCCGTGCGCGAGCCCGCGCCGCGGGTGACCTTGGTCCGGAGCCGGACGGTCGAGAAGGTCGATTCAATAGGATTTGTGGTCCGCAGGTGGACCCAGTGTTCGGCGGGGTAGTCGTAGAACGCCAGCAGTTCCGGCTCGTCGCTGGTGATCTTCTGCACGGCCTTGGGGAACTTCGCGCCGTACACCTTGGCGAACGCCTTGACCGCGTCCTGGGCGTGCTCCTTGTCCTCGGCGCCCCAGATCTCGGCGAGCGCCGTCTTCGCCGCCGGCTGCGCCGACTTCGGCAACGCATCCAGGACATTCGCGGTTTTATGCACCCAGCAGCGCTGCTCCCGGGTCTCGGGGAAGACCTCGCGCAGCGCCTTCCAGAACCCCAGCGCCCCGTCGCCGACCGCGAGCACCGGGGCCCGCATGCCGCGCCGGGCACAATCGCGCAGCAGATTCGCCCATGATTCGCCCGATTCGCGGTATCCCGAGTCCAGGGCTATCAGCTCTTTGCGTCCGTCGGCGCGGACTCCGAGCAGCACCAGCACGCTCGCCTTGGCCTCCTCCAGGCGCACCTTCAGATGGACGCCGTCGGCCCACACGTACACGTAATCGCAGCCGGACAAATCCCGGCGTTGAAAGACGTCGTGGTCGGCCTGCCACTGCGCGGTCAGCCGCGAGACGGTCGCGGGCGAGAGCCCGGCCGCCGAACCGAGGAACTGCTCAAGCGCCGGGACGAAGTCACCGGTCGACAAACCGTGCAGGTAGAGCAGCGGCAGCACCTCGGAGACCTTCGGGGTCTTGCGCGCCCACGCGGGCAGGATCGCCGAGGAGAACCGCGGCCCGCGCCCCGGTGTCTGGATCGACGCGTTTGTCGTTGACCCGCGGCGCCTTGACCTGCACCGGGCCCGCGGCCGTGGCCACAGCGCGCTCGGCGTGGTAACCGTTGCGCACCACCAGGCGCCGCCCGGCCTCATCGCGCTGGTCCGCCAGCTGCGCGAGATAGGCGTTGACCTCGGCCTCGAGCGCGGCGGCGAGCATCCGCTTCGCGCCCTCTCGCACGATCTCATCGATCAGGGAACCGTTCGGCGTCATGCCCTCGGCGTCGACTACGGTAAGCATGGGCGTGCCCTCCCAGCCGACGTTGGCGCGTCGGCCTACTCGATGACCTTGGATTCGATCACTCGGGAGGGTACGCCCTCACCGAGCCGATCCACAGGTTCCAAGCATTGCTC
>NZ_JAGSXH010000321.1 GCF_018283645.1 Actinocrinis puniceicyclus
GTGCGTGGGCGATGGTGGGCGGGTCCCGCGGCGGGATGACGGGTGCCTGGCGTTTCGGCGATGCTGGCCACGTGCAGGGTGCGGCTGTGATGTGACGGTGTAGCAGTGATGTGGAGGGAGCGGGCCCGCAGATGACGGGCGAGGATGCGGGGACGGCCGGCGTGTACGGCGCCGAGGCGGCCGATCCTTTCTGTCTGCGCGCCGGGGAGGCTCGGGCGTTGCTGCGGGGGCATCCCTGGCGGCGTTTCGCAGTTCTCGGAGACAGTATCGCGCGGGGCGTCGGCGATGCGGTGGCGGGCTACCCGCAGGCGCCGCTGGCGGACCGGGTCGCCGCGCTGTTGGCGGCCGAGCAGCCGGCGCTGGGGTATCTGAATCTCGGCGAGCGCGGGTTGCGCACCCGCCAGGTGCGTGAGCGGCAGCTCGGGGCCGCTCTGGCGTTCGCGCCGGACCTGGCGCTGCTGGTGTGCGGCGCGAACGACGCGCTGCGCCCGGGCTACGAGCGGCGCGCCGAGGCGGTCGACGCGGACGCCGCGGCGATCGTGCGGGCGTTGCAGGGCGCCGGGGCGTTGGTGGTCACGTTCTCGGTGTTCGTGTGGTCGTCCTATCCCGGGCTGCCGGTCTGGCTTACGCCGCCGCCGGCCGAGCGGATGGCGTGGTTGGGCCGGCGGGCGGCGGCACTCGCCGCCGAGCTCGGCACGGTGCACGTCGACCTGGCGGGGCACCCGGCGGCCGGGTGCCGGGACATGGTGAGCGCGGACGGCCTGCACAGCTCGGCCCGGGGCCAGTCGATCGCCGCGGCCGAGACGGTACGTCGCCTCGGCGCCCGGGTGCGCGCCGCGGCCGGGTGATGCGCGAGCGCCGGTCCGGGGCCGGCGGTCCGGGGCCGGCGGTCCGGGGGCCGGTGCGGCCGCGCGGCGCCGGTTCCGGCCCTGGACGGCGCCGTGGGCGCGGCGGCGGGCGTGCTGTTCGGTTAGTGCGCAACCCAACCCGATCTTTGGTATTGTTCTCCACGTCAACGCGGCTCCGGACGATTCGGGCACCCGTGTGTTGACACCCGGTCCGGGTGGCGGAATGGCAGACGCGCTAGCTTGAGGTGCTAGTGCCCGTTAAGGGCGTGGGGGTTCAAGTCCCCCCTCGGACACCAGATTTACGCACATGGGGATCTAACGGCACATCATCGCGCCCCAATGAGGATGTTCCATCCTGAAAGTGCTGGTGGGCGGGGCTGGCGTGGCGGGGTTTGGCAGGGCTCTGCTGGTCTGGATTGGTGATCGTCGGAGTTGATCGTCTGCCGTGGCGCCCCGTGCGAGTGAAGTTGCCCGATTCGCCGGTGGCGCACCGGCTGGCGGACCTACTCTTGCGGGCGGAAGGGT
>NZ_JAGSXH010000322.1 GCF_018283645.1 Actinocrinis puniceicyclus
CTCTACACTCTCTCCGTCGTCGGAAGCGTCAGATGTGTATAAGAGACAGACCACCCACCCTCCCGCCGACCGACCGAGCGGCCCAGCGGCCCAGCGCCGGCGAGGAAGATCAGGCACCTGAAGGGAACGCAATGAGGCTTCTCACCTTCACGCGGCCGCCCGCGCGCGGCCGGTCCCGGCCGCGGGGCCGCCGGCCGGTGTTCCGCGCGCTGCTCGCGGTCGCGGCGTTATCCGCCTTGTCGCTGCTGGCGGGTGCGCACACCGCGGCCTTCGCCGCCGCCGGTGCCCCGTTCGGCGGCACCGCGGCCGCGGTGCCGGGCACGATCCAGGCGGCGAACTACGACACCGGCGGCCAGGGCGTGGCGTACAACGTCACCTCGGCCAACGGCACCGCCAACAGCTACCGCTCCGACGGCGTGGACCTGGAGACCACGGCGGACACGCAGGGCACCGGCCCGGCCGGCGGCGCCTACGACCAGGGCTGGACCACCGGCGGACAGTGGTTCAAGTACACGCTCGACGTCTCGACCGCGGGCACGTACAGCGTCGCGTTCCGGCTCGCTTCGCCGTACGGGATCACCGACGCGCTGCACATCGCCGACGCGTCCGGCACCAACCTCTCCGGCGCGCTCGCCGTCCCGAACACCGGCGGATATCAGACCTGGACCACCGTCGCCGTCAGCGTCACCCTGCCGGCCGGCCAGCAGACGCTGACCATCGCTCAGGACTCGAACGGCTACAACCTCCACGACCTGGCCTTCACCCTGACCTCGGGCGGCGGTTCCGGCGGCGGTTCCGGCGGTGACCAGCCCTTCGGCGGCACCCCGGCGCCCGTACCGGGCACGGTGCAGGCGGCGAACTACGACACCGGCGGCCAGGGCGTCGCCTACAGCGCCGCCGCGGGCGACGGCACCGCCAGCAGCTACCGCTCCGACGCGATCGACCTGGAAGCCACCGCGGACACGCAGGACACCTCCCCGGTCGGCGGCGCCTACGACCAGGGCTGGACGGCGAACGGGCAGTGGTTCAAGTACACCGTCGAGGTGTCCACGGCAGGGACCTACACGGTCAGCTTCCGGGTGGCCGCGCCCGGTGCGGTCGCCGACGCGCTGCACATCGCCGACGCGTCCGGCACCAACCTCTCCGGCGCGCTCGCCGTCCCGAACACCGGCGGATATCAGACCTGGACCACGGTCACCGCCAGCGTCACCCTGGCCGCCGGCGCGCAGACGCTCACCGTCGCTCAGGACGCCGCCGGCTGGAACCTGCACTACCTGGCCTTCACCCAGGGCTCAAGCGGTGGCGGCGGGGGT
>NZ_JAGSXH010000323.1 GCF_018283645.1 Actinocrinis puniceicyclus
AGGGCCTGGAAATGAACGACACGCTCATTCGGGCGGTTCGGTCGCAATCAGGTCGTAGTTCCACTCGCCGTGGAACTCGTGTGGTCTGACGTGCCGCTCCTTCAGCAGTCGCATCTCGCGGTCGCTGATTTTGATGCCGCGTGGGTAGCTGCCGGGGTCGAGTTCGGCCTGCACGCTCAATCCGGAGCGGGTGGTGGTTCCGGCGATCAGGTTCACGGCGACCTCATGGCTGGTCAGCGGCTGCCCGGCCCAGTTCATCGAGATGTGGCTAAAGAGCCTGTGTTCCACCTTGTTCCACTTCGAGGTGCCCGGCGGCATGTGGCAGACGGTGATCGTAAGGCCGGTCTCGGTGGCCAAGTCGGCCAGTTCCTTCTTCCACAGCCGCAGCCGGTAGCCGTTGGACCCGCCCGCATCCGCAGTGATCAGCAGGCGCTTGGCCTGCGGGTAGGCCGTGGCCCCGACCGTGTGCCACCAGCGGCGGATGGTGGCCACGGCGAACTGCGCGGTATCGCCGTCGCAGCCCACAGACACCCATCCGGCGTCGGCGGCCAGGTCGTACACGCCGTACGGCACGGCTTTGCCCGCGGGGCCCGGGAAGTCGTGCACCTGCACGCGGCGCGGGGCGCCGGCCGGGCGCCAGTCCCGGCCCGTGTTCGCGTACTCGCCGATCAACTCCTTCTTCTTCGCGTCCACGCTGATCACCGGGTCGCCGTCGGCCAGGTGCGCGGTGACCTTCCCGTTGATGTAGCGGAACTGGGCGTCGCGGTCGGGGTGCTGGGTTCCTTCCACGGTCTTGGCGTTGCCCTGCAGGCTGTAGTCCAGGTCGGACAGCAGCCGCCCGACGCTGTGGTGCGAGACCCGGTGCCCCAGGGCGCCGAGTTCGTCGGCGAGGCTGCGCGTCGACTTCGTGGTCCAACGCAGCCGACTCATCGGATCGCCCCGCGTCACCGGATCGACCAGCGCATCCAACGCGCCGAGCAGTCCGGGATCGGTCTCGGTCAGCGGCTTGCGCCCGGCGCCGGGGCGGCGCGAGCGGCCCGGCATCGGGTCCCGTCCGGACTCCAGGTCGCCGACCCCGGCAGTGATCGTCACGCGCGAGACGCCGGAAGCCCGGGCCACCAGGGAGATCCCGCCGTGCCCGAGCGAACGGGCCTCCGCGGCCAGGACCAGACGGCGCTGCCGCTCGTCAAGATGCGGCAGGATCGCCTCGAACTTCGCCGCCAGCACCCGCTCGTCGATCTCCATGACCACAGCCATAGCAGAATCCTGGCAGGACAATCAGGACATGTAAAGATAATTTAGCGACGAGCCCT
>NZ_JAGSXH010000324.1 GCF_018283645.1 Actinocrinis puniceicyclus
GAGCACTAACCCAGCGATAGCTGGTGGACGTGCCCGTCGTGGCGCGGCCGGGGATCAGACACCGTCTTCGGGGTGCACTCCGCGCGTGGGCCACGGCCTTCCGGGGCCAGCTGCGACCAGGGCTATTCGGCCTTGCCGCTGCGCAGCGGGGGCCACGAGTCGGTCGCGTTCTGGATCTGCGACCAGGGCAGCGGCTGCGGGCCGGCGGTTCCCTCCAGCCCGGCGATGTGCCGACCGTGGACCTGCGCGCGCATGTAGTAGTTGTTCATCTCGGTGTACTGCTTGTCGTTGACGGCCCAGAACTCCTCCAGCGCCACACGCGCCCGGTTCGCCAGGTCCAGGCTCCCGGTGTCGAGTTCGGCCTCCGCCTGGCGGTAGATCTTCCGCAGTTCCTCGCGGAATCTGGTCCACACCGCGACGTACTGCTCATCCGTGTCGATCGGCTCGGCCTTGCCAGTCAGGATCTGGGCCGCGTCCGTGCGCACGTAGCTGCCCTTGCCCTTGATGCTGTACGTGATCTCCTGGATCTGGAGTTCCCGCAGCGCGCGCTGCGCGGTCATGTTGGCGACCCCGTAGTGCTCCGAGAGCGCCTTGGCCGAGGGGATCTGCTCGTCCGCGGTGAACTCCCCGTTCGCGATCCGGTCGCGGATGTCGTCGACCACGCGCATGAACAGCGGGCGGGCGTCGTCGGAATGTGGCGTCATACTCCCAGGCTAGCCTGCCTCGCACGCTCACGCAGCACGTCACCCACATCACCCTTGATATACACGTGTATGCTGTCATCCATGATGATCCTACCGATCGACCCCAACCGTCCGCTGCTCCTGCTGTCCACCCCGTCGCCGCAGTTCAAGGACCGCGCGGCGGGCATCCCCGCCACCGACCGCGACACCGGCGCCCCGCTGATGGAGGCGAGCGTCGCCCTGCCCACCGAGAACGGAGCGCCGCAGGTGCTGCGCGTCTCGATCCCCGCGCCGGGCGTCCCGGACGGGCTCTCCATGGGCCAGATGGTCAAGGCCACCGGCCTCACGTTCCTGACCGGCGAGAAGAACGGCCGCACCTGGCAGATCTTCCGCGCCGCCGCCCTGACCCCCAGCAAGTAGCACCCGAACCAGAAAGACCTGCTCATGCACCACCACATACAGACCGCCCGACTCGAACACGACGCAATCGCCGCGCTCTTCGCGCTCGCCTGCCTCCGCATCGCCTATCTCCTCGCCCTGCGGCTGGTGCTCGGCCCGGAGCGCCACGCCGTGTGGCAGACCCGCCGCCGGATCAAGCGGACCTGGCCGCGCACCGCCCG
>NZ_JAGSXH010000325.1 GCF_018283645.1 Actinocrinis puniceicyclus
GCCTCGGCGACGCCCGCCAGTCGCTGGGCCAGTGACCCGCCGCCTGCGGCCGCGCCCTTGGCGGGCGATTTGACCAGGCCGCGCAGCAGCGGGGGCAGCATGCCCGACCGGGCTTGCGAGCGCAGTGCGCCCAGTTCCAGCCGCACCGGTACCAGCATCGCGTCGTCCAGCCGCTGCGCCTGGTCGAACAGCTCAAGGCCCAGTTGTGTGGGCAGCGCCGCGGTGCCCATGCGGGCCAGACGGCGCAGTTCGGCCTCGTCCAGCGTTCCGGCCATACCGCCCGCGTCAGCCCACAGGCCCCATGCGAGCGAACTGGCCGGCAGTCCCTCGGCGCGCCGCGCAGCCGCCAACGCATCAAGGAACGCATTCGCCGCCGCGTAATTACCCTGACCCGGACTGCCGATCAACGCCGCCACCGAAGAGAACAGGACGAACGCACTCAGCTCCATACCCCGCGTCAACTCATGCAAATGCAGCGCCGCATCCACCTTCGGCCGCAACACCCGCCGCACCTGATCCGGCGTCAAAGCAGCCAACACACCATCATCCAGCACACCCGCCGCATGCACCACACCCGTCAACGGGCGCTCCAGCCCACCAAGCAACTCAGCAACCTGACCACGATCTGACACATCACACGCCACCAGCCGCGCGTCAGCACCCAACTCACGCAGCCCGGCCACCAACTCGGCCACACCCTCGACCGCCGCACCACGCCGACTGACCAACAACAGATGCCGCACACCATGACGGGCCACCAAATGCCTGGCGAACAACGCACCCAGACCACCGGTACCACCCGTGATCAACACCGTGCCATCCGGGTCCAGCGGCGCCGGCACAGTCAGCACCACCTTGCCGGTATTACGGCCCTCACGCAGGAACCGGAACGCCTCGACCCCACGCCGCACATCCCACGTACGGATCGGCGCATGCCTCAACACACCCCGCTCGAACAACCCCACGATCTCGGTCAGAAGCTGCTGAATACGCTCAGGCCCGGCTTCCAACAAATCAAAGGAGTAATACCGCACACCCGGTCGCGCCTGGGCCATCTGGTCCGCGTCGCGGACATCGGCCTTACCCATCTCCACGAACCGGCCACCACGCGGCAACAGGTCCAACGACGCATCGACGAACTCACCCGCCAACGCGTTGAGCACCACATCCACACCCTCGCCACCCGTCGCGGCCAGGAACGCCTCCCGGAAACCCAGATCACGCGACGAAGCAATCCGCTCGGCCGCCACACCCAGACCGCGCACCGCGTCCCACTTG
>NZ_JAGSXH010000326.1 GCF_018283645.1 Actinocrinis puniceicyclus
GGTTCCGGTGTTCGGGCGACGCGTCCGCGGCGAAAGCGGTCGGGAAGGGAGGCGTCGACGCACCGGTGACGCGGTACCGGTTCCACGGATCCGGCTCCGAGATCTCGCAGGGCGCCGATCCGTGCGGCGTGGTGAGCGTCGCCGGACCGCGTCCCGAGGCGAGCGCGGCGGTGAGTTCGTCGTGCGCCGCGATGCGGCCGTGCCAGTGGTAGCGGCCGTCGATCGGCTGGAAGTAGCCGCGCAGGTCGACCTGCACGGCGAGCTCGGGTGCGGACGGCACGGCGGTGAGGACGAGGGTCGCGGGGCCGCGGTATCCGTCGTCTCCGGGCGAGTCAGCCATCGAACCTCCTTGTTCGAGAGCGGTGTTCGGGCGATGTCAGAGCGCAGCGGTACCGGTCGGTTCGGCCTCTCCGGCGGCGCGGCCGACACGCAGGGAGAGCCTGGGGCGCGAGGCCGGTAGCGGTTGTTCCGGGTCGATGTCCACGCCCGCGTCGCGCAGCACCCCGGACAGCGCCGCCCACACCAGCTGCGTGACGTATTCGACGACGTGGACGCGGCTCATCGAGCGGCGTTGCAGCCACCACTCGCCCGTGCTCTGCACCAGACCGGTCACGCCGTACGCCCACGGCTCCGCGGCGCCCGAGTCGAGGCCGAACACGCGCAGGTAGTCCCCGATGACCGCGGTCAGCTGCGCGGCGATGAACTCCTTGTCGTGCTGCACCGGGTCGACCCCGTCCAGTGCCTCGCCGGCCGAGCGGCGGGCGAGCAGCCAGTACAGGTTCGGGTTCTCGTCGATCACCGCGAAGTAGGCGCCGATCGCCTCCCGAGTGCGCGTCAGCGCCGGGCCGTCGCAGTTGAGCGCGGGCAGCAGCCGCGCGAACAGCAGCTCGGTGCCACGCTCGCCGAGGGCCCGGACAAGGGCCGCCTTGTCGCTGAAGTAGCGGTAGAGCACCGGCTTGGTGACCCCCGCCTCCGCGGCGACCGCGTCCATCGGTAGATCAGGCCCCTGCGTCTCCAGCACGCGCAGAGCGGCGTCGACGAACTGCGCGCGGCGCGCGGCCCGGTGCGCGGTCCAGCGCCCCTTGCGCGCGTCGCCCTCGCGGGACGGGGGCAGCGCAGCGCCCGAACCGGCCTTGACAGGTCCACTCATGTTGAGCACGCTACCAGAAGTAACTGTTACTTCAAGTCATACTTCTGCCGGCATCGAGTCGGACGCGGATCGGCACAGCGGCAAGGAGGCTGCGATGGCGGGAACGGCGCGGGTGGATACG